>JAYSPU010000357.1:0-1609 GCA_043721935.1 Bacteroidota bacterium
AAAACAAATAGCGTAGGCCCGAAAATCATTATTACTACAGTAGAAAGAAGTGAAATAAAACCATGTCAGATTTTATTTATTCCTGCAAGTAAGGAAAAGGATGAAAAGGATTTAGTAAAGTTTTGTCAAGGGAAAGGAATATTGATAATTACAGAAGACAGCAAGTTGTCATCCAATGGAGCAGTAATTAATTTGTTAAAACTAGACAGTAAAATACGTTTTGATATTTCTCAAACACAAGCGAAGCTAGCGGGAGTAAAAATTGGTTCTAAATTACTTGAGTTAGCAACAACAGTTTATCCATAGGTCAAATGAATCAGAAACAATACAAAATAGATATTGAGATATATATTGTCTTTATTATAGTTATTGGCATTTCAGTTTTCAATGCTATCTATAGTTCACGAACTATTTCTCAGAATCAGGAAACGACTGACAGAATTATGACGGTTGATATTCCCTCTTTACAGAGGTTGGAAAACATGAACCTGATAGTTACTCGTTCTAAGATGCTTTCAATGAATTGGGTTTATCTGCAAAGTAATAATGAAGACAAGGCTAAGTTACGGTTTCTGCATACTGTTGAGTATCCTGCATTAAAGGCGTCTATTTTATCATTGGCGAAGAATTGGAAGGACGAACAAGAAGTAGATACAATGAATTCAGTCTTTGCTTCTTTTGAAAAGCAAGTTGCTTTGCAGCAAACGATCATGAACACATTAGTCAGTTTTGATGATTACGAGGATCCGGTGAAACGATTTACTGCCGAAGATATTTTTGAGAATCAGGTGTTACCTCAAACCACTAAAATAATTGACCGCTTAAATACAATTGTTTGGAAGCGAAGAGCAACGGCCGATTACCGACATGCTGAAGTAAGCCGGTCATCAAGAACAATGATGTGGAGCGTATTGGGGATGGCTATTTTAATTGTATTTGTCGTTTTGATCGCAGCATTTTATATTTCAAATTACATCATTTTACCAACGATGCGATTGAAAAACTATGTCTTGCAAATGGGGAAAGGAGAGATACCGGTGATGGAGATAAAAGCAGGTAAAAATGCTATCGGCTTAATGTCTGAAGCGGTTCAATCACTATCTATCAGTCTTAAGCAAACTGCACATTTTGCACATTCAATTGGTGAAGGAGATTGGTATGTTGAGTTTCAACCATTGAGTGAACAAGACGAATTAGGTAATGCATTAATTCAGATGCGGGAAAGTCTCCGTGTTGCTGATGAAGGAAATAAACAACGGAATTGGATTTTGACCGGTACAGATAAGGTCAACGAAGTGATACGGGAAAACATGGATGATCTGGAAAGTCTTTCCGGTGGAGTTATTCGAACATTGGTAACATATGTTAATGCAGAGGAAGGAAATTTATTTTTAGTCGACGAAAAGGATGCGCATCAAATTCAACTTCACGGGAATTTTTCTGTTAATTCCGGAAAGAAGAAACAGTTAGTACTAAATACCGGAGAAGGATTGATTGGCCAGGCTGTTTTAAAAGGAAAAGTTATTAGTGAAGCAAATCCTGAACAGAATTTTGAGGCGACAACTGATTCGGTTCAAAAATTGCAGGCAAGTGATCATCTAATTGTTCC
>JAYSPU010000358.1:0-3123 GCA_043721935.1 Bacteroidota bacterium
GCAAGGTCAAAAGCTTCTGTTTTTTCTGTCTTCATTGTTTAAAAATAGTTTTCAAAGATAGATAATAGAAAAGAGAAAATTCATGCACCGGAGCCCTACTAGACAAAAAGTATTATTATAAGCGAATTGATTTTGATAAAACTACTCATCGTTGAAATGTCAAACGAAAAAGAGCAGCCAAACCACTCCAAACAAAATCAATATAACGCCATTTGATCCAACTTCGAAATAGCGTTTTTTATAACAGGCAAAATGATGCCTGATGATGGACATTTTATTGCCTTATTAAGTGTCAAATACATTTCAATATCTCATTTGCATTTCTACTCCGTGATAATTCTGTGATACTCTATCCTGATCTTTGATTTCAAATTACTATTTAATCTTAAAAACTACCATTATGAAAACATTTAATTTAATTGCACTAGGACTGATGACCACATTAGCTTCCTGCCAAAAAAACGAATTGCCGAATGTTGCTAGCGCACAAACAGAGTTTTCTACGCAGCGAGAATATAAATCCAATCTGAATTTAGAAATTAACGGCCTGGAAAAATTAGGAAGTGGAGTTCATAACTTAGCGTAGAGTAATTAACTTGATTTCTGCCCATCATTAAATCCACTTCAATATCTCCAAGCCTTTTTCTTTTAGCTACAATAGTAGGGCGGTTTTCAATCGATACTCTATTTTGAATAATTCCACGACTATCTCTGCGCAATCCTCTTTTCTCCTCCGACAACCATGTGCTAAATGCAAATACAATCGTATGTACTTTCTATTGACGCGACGGTTCCCGTGTTTACATTCCCAAATCCATTTGTAAACAGTTTCCGAACTCACAAATTCGCCCATTTCCTTTTTTTCAGCTATTTGAACAAGTTCCGGACTGTATTTTAATGTTTTCATTAACTCACTTGCCAAGGTTTTCATTTCATTGGTAAACCTCTCCTTCTTGGGTTTGTTTTTATGTCTTAAGGTTGTCTTCCGTTGAGCATTTGATGCATTGTATTCAAGATCTCCTCGGCCGCGTTTTGCTATATTCCTATTTAATTCCCAACTGATGGTCAAGGGTGATTTGGACAATTGAAGAGCAATCTCTTTTTGAGAAATTCCACTTTTAATTAAGCTTCAATCTGATACCTTTGTTCCGAACTGAGGTGAGTATAGTTTTTTGACATAAGCAATCCAAAGATGAAGCTTCTCAGCTTAACTTTCACCTGGGACATTTAAAAGTCCCAAGGTGAAAGTTTATATCTTTAAATTGCACTTATGAGTTGAACACAGCTAACTATTTAAGCCAATTTTGAATGAAAAAAATTTACCTCGCTTTTTTATTTTTGCTTCTTGTCATTTTTGCTCAGGCACAAGCTTGCTCAACTGACTCTGTTGTAAAAACATTTACCCGTGAAAGAGGAGATGATTTTATTAATGAACTGCACACCGATTCTTTTGATGTCGTAAATGGAATAGAGTTATATACCATGAATCCTTTTGCAAGGCGATTTTTAGAACTGAATAGCAACTACGATACATTACACTATGCTTTATTTAGCGGAACCGGTAGCGGATATACTAACTATTCACGAATAGATTTCACTTATGACTCCTTAAGCAATTTAATATTGTCTCGTACTGCATATTCAGGAGCAGGAACCAGTTGGAATTTAACACAAACAGAAAACTGGAATTACAATGGAAATGATTTACTAGTCGACTACACCCTGACAAATCCATTAGGAAATATTCAAAAAATAATTTACAATTATAATGGCTCTATTCGACAATCTATACTCTATCAAACCGGCTCCGGAAGTACCTGGACAAATGATAAATTGTTTTCCATTGTCTACACTTCAGGCATTCGAGATTCACTACGACTTCAAAAATGGGATGCCGGATCTTCAAGCTGGGCAGATAGCCTTACTACTAAATACGCTTTAAGTTATTCCTTTTCGGCAATGTTTGTCGATACAAGTATTGTTGGGGCCAGAACCAATATTGACACCTACTATCTTGACACATTGGATTTATTAGTTAGAGAAGAACATTTTGATAGTATTTGGGGCGGCCAATATAGTTTAAGAAGTATTAATTACAGGAATATTCATTCTCATCAGGTCGTTTCCGCATCATACGGATCATATGATGGATGCACAAATGAAAACACAACTTATTCATTTGATGTATACGGAGTTATCATTGCTGAGAATTATGGACCTTTTTGTGGTACAGGAAGCGGTTCAAGTTCTTCAATAGTTTACGACTCTATATATCGGGTTATCCATTGGAGTCTTTTCAGTTGGAGCTCTGTTTCATTTAATACAATTTATAAGGACAATTACTATTCATCATACGATTCTATAGTCTTTGCATATGTTCCTACCGATTATTATGGAGCCAATTATAATTTATGCCAGGGGGAATATTATAATCCCACCGTCATTCTCTCAGGTGGCTGTGGTCCATATACATTTAGCTGGTCACCAACGACAGGATTATCATCGTCAACTATTGCCAGTCCATTAATTCACCTAAGCAATGATATAATTACCTACACAATTACGGTTACTGATTCAACGGGTCATTCCAGTCAATCAACATTTAATGCTGCACCTATTTTAACTGTTTCACTTTCGGTTGACTCAAGTACCTGCAACAGTTGTCCCGTCATTCTGAATGCTTTAGCTAATCAGTCAGCAATTTATGAATGGTATAGAAATGATACATTGATTCCAAATGCATTCACTTCTACATATACAGCAACGACTTCCGGTATCTATTATGTAAAAGCACGAAACAATGATTGCGATTCTCAATCTGATACTGTCTTAATATTACTTGAAAGTTTGACCCGGATAAATGGACGCATTTATTGGGACAAAGATTCAGATTGCACTTTTACTGCTATAGATACCTCTCTATCCAATTTCGGCAATCAACCATTTTTTATTGGCATAAGCAGGAATTCCTACAATGCTATCATCATTCCGAATGCGGATGGAACTTTTGATATTCCCTTAGACACAGGATCTTTTGTATTTAAAATTTATAACCTGCCTTCATTGCTTACTCCAGACTGCCTGGGAGCCGATTCATTTGTTGTTTATATTCCGAATTATGGT
>JAYSPU010000359.1:0-3479 GCA_043721935.1 Bacteroidota bacterium
CAGCACTTCAGAGAAATGAATTGTTTTATTTTCAGGGAATGAAACAGTCAAAGCGTTGATTAGCTCCGATGAAATTCCATAAATGGAATGCAGATGATATTTTATTACCTGGCCTGAATAAACGAGAGAGTGAATATCTGTTGAATAATTGAGACGGTAATAGGTGTGTTCATTTCCTGATTTGAATAAAGCATCAGGAACGAGCGTATACGTATTACTGTAGACAGCGATTTTTACCTTAGTAAATGGAAATTTGGTGATGAGTTCACTTTTTTCTTTTAGTTCATTCAGACATGCTGACCAGTCTTTGCTATTTTCCGGAACAATCTTTTCGAATGCCAGAATTTTAAGTGTCTTTTTTTCAACCAGAGAAAGCTGTAGTGCTTCATTGTCAGCAACAATTAACAGTTCGCAACTTCCTGCCTGACCGGATTCCAACGAAGGATCAATGATGCATTGTTTGTTCATTGACAAACTGCTTCGAAAAATGGAATCTACTGGAGAAATCTGTGGCATCCGACAAAATTAAAAAATAGAGTATTGGATTTTCTATAAGGCAATAATTAAAATGACGGAAAAAAGCTAAAATAGCGTCTTTCTTCTTTTTACTTATGAATAGTGATAGAAGACGTAGTAATTGAATTGCTTTTATGTCCGGCGCGATCGGTGATAAATAGAGTAAAACTGACCGATTGACTATTCGTGCTGTCGGTTATAATCTGACCACCCATTGGAATGTTTAATGTGCCTTCAATGGGAATGTTAGCATTGTCAGGAGCGAGTTGACGGATTCGATATTTGTAGATGATGCCGATTCTGTTGTCAGTGATGAAGCAATTTTCAGCGGAGGTTGTGTTTTCTCCAAGATCACCATCGCCGTCTTTGTATTTTATTGAAATAGTAACTGGATCAGAATATTGATTGGCACTTGATGGATTAATAGAAGAAAACTCAATCGAAGGAATAGGGTCAAAGGAAACTGTCTCCTTTTTGCAGGAGATGAAAATGAAAATGAAAAGAAAATATTTACTGTAAGTAGAACGCATAAAGTGTTTTATAATAATCGATCGACTCATTTCTTGGGAAGACTGAATTGGCAACATGATTTCCATCGTTCACAACAATTCGGAAGTAAACCGTAGTTCCCGAAGACCAACTTGAAGTTGGAACACTCACCAGCCAAGCAGAATATTGTATCAGGTAGAAGAAGGCGTTGATCGTCGTAGCGGATGTAAAGTCATTCTTATTGGTGGAGAATTGTATTTGCTTCACTGTAAATTGACCAGGATCTACAGCGGAGGATCCGTCAGCTGTATCGAGTGCAATGAAAGCAATTGTCATATTCACTCCTAGTCTGACTACAAATGGATTAAAAGGAAAGCCATTCAACCGAGCAGTGTCAAGTCTGTTGTTTACTGAATCAATTGCTATATAAGCAACGATGTTTGGTTGCAGGTCGGGTTTTACGGGAAGATTTCCATTGATGTCAGGACATCCATTGTTAATCCATGTCTTGAAATGATCGATCTGAGTTTGTGAAAGTTTTTCTCCATTGGAAGGCATGTAATCTGACGTCAGCGTTGTAAGTCGTTCAATCAACCAGCTGTCGGCAATGTTGTGCGGAATCACGCGATTGGAGAAAATTTTTACTGAATCCAATGTTACTTTATTGACAGGATGATAAACGAGTGTAGTATAAGCAGACTCTACCGTTCTGAAATCCGGTTCAAAGGTTCCATCGTGGCAACCCGGATTTGCACAAACAGGAAATAAAATATTTTTATGCAAGCCTGCAATTGAGTTCGGATCCAATGGTTGATCCGTTGAATTTGGATGACTGTAATCCACACTATCGTACGGATTTTTAGGAGCAGGATCTTCCTTCTTGCAGGAGTACACAACAAGAAGAAAAAGCACAAATACAGAGAGCAAAAGTTTTTTCATACGAATGCAGCTTGAAGTTGGCAAGAAGTCCAGTCTTTAATATTTCCACCGGGAATTGCTGAGTCGAATCCGAGTAAGTTGGCAATAGCAGGAACGATCTCTGTGCTTTCACCCATTATAGTATTGATGGTTTGATTCTGCACGACGACATTTGGCGGACCTACAACCAGGCAAAAAATTTCTCTTGCCATTTTTAAATTCGGATCGCCGCTAAAATTCGGATCTGTAGGAGCAGTATGATCGAGCGCAGCACGACCGTATGCATCGACAGATGTATTGGTGTAAAAATTTCTTCCGTGTTCAGGAGCAATGATTAAGACTGTATCATCTGCCATACCCGGAGTAGATTGAATTGTTTGCCATAATTTACCGACGGCAAAATCTGCTTTTCTCAAATTGTTTGCGTACTGTGAATAATTAAAATGACAGATGTCTACATCTTGCATATTCACCACTAATAATTCCGGTTTGAATTTCTTTATGATTTCATTCGCAAAAAGAATGTTGTACATGTCGTTATTCATCGAACCTCCTGCACCCCAGGAATTCAGAAAGGAAGCATTTTGTGCATTGGTATATAGCTCCGTGATGAATTGTTGAAGTTGGAGAGCATCTGCTTCACTGTTAATGACACCGGCAGATCCATCGCTATAGCTGTGATTAAAAATGCCATTTACGAATTCATGGATATTTTTTACTGCAGCTTCTTCTGCGCTATTAGTTGAGCGAGGATTTCCTAGTACATCAAATGCCTGCGGACTTATCAAAGAAGTAGGAGAAATAAAATTAGCACCAAAGCTTGAACCGTATTGAGGAGATGATGAGTAATTCAATGCAGGATAGGGACCGAGAGTGTTAGCCACCCACCAACTGTTCATAGCAGATTGCTGCGGACTATTATGTTTGCGATAATATTCAAAGATGGTTGGCTGACGAGGATGTTCGCGAAGATTAAGATCAACGTCTACATAGTTTCCTGTTAAGGCAACTGTGTGGCCGTTGTAATGACCTGTTGGCCCATTTGAATATCTGAATTCTTTAAACAGAGTACCGAAGTTTTGTAATGGAACACCAAAAGGTGATGGAGGCAAAGGCTGCATTGCACCTGCAATATCAGGAGAGATGGAATTGTTGCCACTGAAAAGAGTGGTCATCAGATTTCCATCGTTCATGTGAACTGATTCCAGATTACGAACACCACCTGCATAGAGACAAAACACCACATGGTTCACGCGACGAATTCCACTGGCTGCAAACAATCGACCAGACGGCAAAATATAAGGAGCCACAAATGCTCCCGCTGTTGCCATTGCTGCTTTTTTTATAAATGATCTGCGTTCCATTTCAGTTGTCAGTTAGACAGTTGTTAGTTGGTCAGTTGTCAGTTGATTAGTTAGGTAACTGATCAACTGATTTCTTAATCTCTTAATCTCTCAATCTATTATTCTCTTAATCTCTCAATCTATTATTCTATTAATCTATTATTCTATTAATCCATCAATCTATTAATCACCTCCCCGTCACACCCTCTAATA
>JAYSPU010000360.1:0-4168 GCA_043721935.1 Bacteroidota bacterium
AAGTAAGGTCTTCAGTTTTCTTATATTGTTTTTTTAAAAGTTCAATCAAATCAGGGCGACGTTCTTTCCGTCTGTTCTCGGCCTTCATCGGATAAATAAATAATTCGCCTGAAGGAAATGTAGAGAACCAGTTATTTGGAAATACGGCATCCGGTGTTTCATCATCCGGTGGATTATATGTCATTACATCAATTCCTTCTTTTCTTAAGTCATTGACAAAAGCATCAAATTGCTCATCAATCAGTTTTAAATTCACTTCCTCTTTTCGCATTTGAAAAAAGTTGTCAGCCGCTGTTTCTTTGTTCAGCGTAAATCCGCGTGGACGGATCATTAGAAGGTGAGAGGTAAGAATCATAGTGAATTGTTGATAAAGATAACATCTGACATTAAATATCAAAATACCCAATGAAACTTACAGTAAACAATTATTCAACATGCTTTGTTATTAACCTTGAAGTGCGATTTTGATAAATATTGACCTGTTTATTATGGACGTTTTGCCTACAGCTTACAGTTGAAAGCTATTAGAAGGAATGGTTGAAAAAAAGGTGCGATTCAGGCGTAATATCCTTAAAAATAAAGAGCTATGAAAAATGAACCCGTTGTCAGCTACAACCATATGCAGGAAGACGAATCTACTGCGGTAAAATCGGAAAAAGAATCTGTTCCTATCAGCCTTTATATGTTGTTAGTTGTAGACGCATTATTGATCACCGGAATCGTTGTGTTTGCAGTGAAAATAATCTTTTAAGTAAGGCTTAAACCTTATTAGAAGTATAGGCTAAATTGTCTATTTTTGTTGGATACTAACTATCCAACATGAAACGCATCTATTATTGGGCTTTTGCCTTTGTATTTTATTGCTTTAATGCTTCTGCGCAAATTACTTTGACGCAATTTGCAACCGGACTTGCTGTTCCTGTTGCCATTGAACATTGTGGTGACGATCGCCTCTTTATCGTTGAACAAAGCGGTAGAATTCAAATCCTGGATTCCAATGGTGTCAAAAACACTACTCCATTTCTTACCATTACTGACCGTGTAAAATACGGTGGTGAACAAGGCTTACTCGGTGTTGCATTTCCGCCAGATTTTTTAACTAGCGGATATTTCTATGTTGACTATACTTCACAACCCAGTGGAGCTACTCGCATTTCCCGTTTTCGCGTTAGTCCTTTAAATCCGGATACAGCAGATCGGGCCAGTGAAGAAATTCTATTAACCATTTACCAGCCTTATTCTAATCACAATGGCGGACATGTATCATTTGGTCCGGATGGCTATTTGTATATTGGGATGGGTGACGGCGGTTCAGGTGGTGATCCGGGAAACCGTGCGCAGAATCCCGATTCATTATTAGGTAAAATTCTTCGTCTTGCTGTTGATCCGACTATTCCCGGATATAGCATTCCTCCAACAAATGTTTTTGCCGGCGATACATCATTGGGTCGTCCTGAAATTTATACACTCGGAATGCGCAATCCGTGGAAGTATTCTTTCGATCGACTTACCGGTGATCTTTGGATTGCTGATGTTGGTCAAAATGTCTATGAAGAAATTGATTTTCAACCTGCCGGAACTGCATCAGGTTTGAATTATGGATGGCGTTGCTATGAAGCAAATACTGCATATTCAACTGGCGGATGTTTACCTCAGTCTTCATACGTTGCTCCTGTTTACAATTATGCTCATACGGGTGGTGCATGTTCTATTTCCGGAGGATATGTATATCGCGGTGCTAAATATTCTGATATGTATGGTAGGTATTTTTACGCTGATTATTGCGTATCAACAATTCAAATGCTTTCTAAAAACGGAACGACTTATACGAATGCCAATTTAGGTACACTTGGTGGTGCTGCATCAATTGTAAGTTTTGGAGAAGACAAATGGGGCGAGATGTATTGCTCCGGAATTAACTCGGGGATCATTTATAAATTCTCTTCAACGATTTGTGCTCCTGTTGCGGCCATCAATGGCGGAACAAAGGATACAATTACAGATTGTGGAACCGGTTCAGTGTGGTTGACACTTCCTGCGTCTAATTCTGCTTCCTATTCATGGACAGCTGATGGAGTATTATTAGCTGCTGATTCAAATGCAATTGAAGCTACCAGTGAAGCGAATTATGTTGTTACTGTAACGAATCTAGGATGTACAAATACTGACTCAATTTTTGTTCGACAAATAAGTCCGTTGAATTTAACGGTTGCAGGATTGGATACTTTGTATTGTATATACAATAACACAGTTAATCTTTTACCAAATTATCCGGGCGGTCAGTTTTCAGGTCCGGGTATAAATGGAAATACTTTTAATCCGGCTCTGGCTGGTGAAGGTTCTCATATAGTTGTTTATACTTATACTGATCAAACGGGTTGTACGTATTCTACTTCAAAAGATGTTCGCGTTGATCTTTGTTCAGGCATTGAACGTCCTGCTTTCGACAAATTGAAATTATTCCCCAGTCCCGGTAATGGCGATTTTACTATTAGTGGTGATTTTGTTTTGGGTAAAAAAATCTCAATCGAAATCACGAATGAAGTAGGGAAAATTGTGTTGCAAAAATTTGTAGTAGTTTCCGGTGATGATATTCCGGTGTACACAACTCTTTCATCCGGACTTTATTTTGTTAAAGTAAAAGCCGAAGGCAGAAATAGTGTCTTGAAATTATTGGTTCAATAGATTTTGCTTAAAGACTATCGTACTTAATTCCTAATACTTGATACTTCGTGTCTGGTATTTGGAATTAAGTATTAAGTATTAAGTATTCTGTATACAGTTTTAGTATTCAGTCGTTGTACGTTTAATAGTCTCTTCAGAGTAACTCACTCATCAAAAGTCACCTATAACTAAGCGCTTATGGCTGATCGCACATCGCTGATCGCTCATCGCTGATCACCACACCAGAGTTGAACCTAAAAATCCTCGACAGATACATCATCCGGAAGTTCCTGGGAACCTTCTTTTTTTCGCTTGCGTTAATAATCGTGATTGCTGTTATCTTTGATATTTCGGAAAAGCTGGATGATTTTATTGAACGTAAAGCACCGTTTTCTGCAATCGTTTTTGATTATTACTTAAACTTCATTCCTTATTTCGCGAATCTTTTCGCACCGCTTTTTGTTTTTATTTCCGTTATCTTTTTTACCTCGAGAATGGCGGCGAATATTGAAATCATTGCCATCTTAAATAGTGGCGTAAGTTTTTTCAGACTGCTCTTTCCTTATTTCATTTCAGCCGGACTTATAGCCGGATTGTCTTTTTATTTTAACGGATGGGTGATTCCTCACTCGAATAAGGTCAAACTTGAATTTGAAAATGCATACATAAAAAATCCGGTCGAGTTTAAAGATCGCAATCTGCATCGGCAAATTAGTCCGGGTGTTTTCATGTATCTCGAAAGTTATAGCAATGCAGAAAATATAGGTTATCGTTTTTCACTTGAAAAAATTGAGAATGGTAAAAAAACTTTTTATCTAAATTCAGATCGGATACTTTGGGATAGCACAAAAGGGAAATGGCAGATAGAAAATTATTATATCAGAAAGATTAACGGTTTTCACGAACAAATAACTTCCGGATTTAGGCTGGATACAAGTCTTTCATTAAAACCTGCTGATTTTAAAAGACGATTAAATAGTATCGATGCCATGGATACTCCAACGTTGAATCGGTTCATCGCAGATGAGAAGCAACAAGGTTCTGCATATATTACTACTTATATGATTGAAAAGTACAGACGTGTTGCTGTTCCATTCTCTACATTTATTCTGATGGTGATCGGAGTTTCGCTTTCGAGTCGGAAGGTTAGAGGCGGCATTGGTGCCCAACTTGGATTGGGAATTACGCTAAGCTTTACGTACATTCTTTTTATGCAGATCAGTAATACCTTTGCTATCAACGGTTCGATTGCTCCAATCATTGCCGTATGGATTCCAAATCTGTTTTATACAGGAATTGCGATTTATTTATTGAAAATGGCGCCTAAGTAAAATCGCGACGAATACACCTTTAAGATTTATCAACTTTTTATTGAAACTCATTAGCGAGATCTCTGCGTAATCACCGAGATCTGCGGGCTACATAACCGACGTTGATTAATTAATGCGGCGTAATTTTTTCTTCCACAGAATACACAGATCTCATAGAAACACCACAGAAAATT
>JAYSPU010000361.1:0-10768 GCA_043721935.1 Bacteroidota bacterium
TTCTTTTCAGGATGGAATTTACACACTTGCCATTCTTATTGACCAGCAAACGACGGTGAAAAAACTGATTGTGAACCACAAGTAAGAACAAACGCAACAATTTTTGACGGAATTTTTCATGATGATTCCTCGATTATAATCGTTAAACGTCTTTTTGTTCTGATAATTTCAGAAAATAATTGAAGTCTGTTGTAAAATCTGCACTTAAATTTGTAAATTTTGCAAGTCTAAGATTATCTAATTTCCATAATGGCTAAGTTGAAACATTATACCCTTCTATTCTTTTTTGTACTGGCATGTTTGAAGTCTAAAACCGCTAGTGCTATTGCACCTGAACCAACCGTGCCGACGGATACGATGATTGCCATTCCGGGAACATGCAATCAGATTGATTTGTCCTTTGTTGCGGGAAATGGATCGAGAAGAATTGTAGTTGGATCAAGAGGTGTTCCGGTAAATGCATTTCCAATCGATGGAATTTCATATATAGGAGGAAGTGTTTATGGCACAGGAAGTAATTTAGGAAACGGAAATTTTGTTGTTTATAGCAGTACAGGTTCAAGTACTACAATTTCGGGATTAGCAGGCGGCTATCAATATTTCTTTTCCGTTTTCGAATACAATGGAACAGGATTCAACACGAATTATTTACTTACTAATTATCCTTCTGCAGATGCAGTCGCTCTGGGATTTACCATGACACTTACAGCAACTGCAACTGCAATTTGTTTTGGATCATCTACTACACTGCAAGTCACCGGAGGCAATACCTATTCATGGACACCTTCTGCGACCTTGTCATCATCTACCGATTCTGTTGTGACTGCAACTCCAAGCTCTACTATTCAATATACAGTGAATGGAATGGATAATGATGGGTGCGCAGATGTAAAATCAATTCAGATTACCGTGAATCAATTGCCAACCGTTACAGTTCCGAATTATAATAACTTATGTGATAACCAGGGTAACTTTACACTTAACGGAGGCTCACCGTCTGGCGGAACTTATTTTGTAGACGGAAGTCAATCTGCAGTTATCAATCCGGCTACCATTGGTGAAGGCGCACATGAAATATTATATTCATATACTAATTCTTCAGGCTGTACTTCATCCGATACGTCAGCTATTCAGGTTGTAGCGGCACCGGTTGCTTCTTTTGCATCATTATCTCCGCTTTGTATCAATGCCAGTCCGGTAGTTTTAAACGGAGGCGCACCGAGTGGTGGAGTGTACTCAGGAAGTGGAGTTATTAGCGGAAGTTTTAATCCTGCAACAGCAGGAACAGGAACGCATGTCTTAAGCTATATCGTTACACAAAATAATTGTAGTGATACTGCTACCATTTCAGCCGTTGTTAATCCATTACCTGTGGTCAGCATGAGTTTGCCTGCAGCAACTTGTTTAAACAGTGGTGTAATAAATTTAACGCAAGGAAATCCTGTTAGCGGGATTTATTCCGGAGTAGGAGTAAATGCAAATCAGTTTGATCCAGCTGCTGCCGGTATAGGAACGCATGTTATTACATACACATATACAAATGCAAACGGATGTAGAGCAGCTGATTCGGCAGAAATTCTGGTCAATGGAATTCCGACCGTAACATTTGCATCATTAACGGATGTATGCGCCAATACAGGACCGGTTACATTAAACGGTGGCAGTCCTTCAGGCGGAGTATTTCTTGGTCCTGCTGTTTCAGGAAACAGATTTTTTACCGGCATAGCAGGCGCAGGACAATTTATTTTACAGTATCGTTTCACAGATGGAAACGGATGCACATCCAGTGATACATCAGGGATTACCGTACATCCGATTCCTACGGTAACATTAGGTGCTGATGTCACCATTTGTCAGGATGAAAGGGTAATTCTCACAGGCGGATTTACATTTGAAACGTATCATTGGTCAAATGGTGCAAATACATCTGCAATTGTTGTGGACTCTACTGGAATCGGAATCGGTTCGCGCCAGTTTATTTTAACAGTGACCAATGCTTTCAGCTGTGTTAACCGCGATACTATCGTAGTTACTGTTGATGTTTGTACAATTGTACCATCGCTAAACACCATCAGTGATTTTTCAATTTATCCGAATCCGGCAACAGAGGCTTTTATTTTTAAGAGCGAAAAAACAATGTATCTCCGGATCTTTGATCAGTCGGGACGATTGGTTGAAGATTTAGGCAATCAACAATCGATTCGCTTTGGAAGTACGTTGTCTGCAGGAATTTATTTTATTCACATCACCAATGGTGAAGGCCAGAAATGGGTGAAGATTATCAGGGATTAAGTTTGAAATAAATCCTCAAAAGGTATTTTCGGTAAGTAGATTTTTTAAAACTTTTAAATGAAGAATCTTACACTACTTCTGTTTTTTTTATTTGCATCAAAGTATTCCTTGAGCCAACTGTCATTTGGTGTAGCTCCGACTATTTCTGTAGAATATATTTATAAATGGGAATACCCATTTTATGAACCAGGACATATTTCATCTATCTATAATGACCTTATTGTTAATAAAAGTTATGGATTAACAGGGTTTATAAGGTATAAAAGCAATTGGTTTTTTACAGGAGTCAAATTTTATCATGAAAAATTCACCGGTGACGTGGATTATAACAGGTGTACTCGATGCGATAGGAGTTCTTACTTTACTCTGAATAATTTTTCCATACCAATAGAATTTTCATTTTCCTTACTTAAAAAAGAAAACTCACCGTTTCTGAATTTTGGCGTTGAGTTTGTTTATAATTATAAAGTAGAAAGTGTTCCATATGGACAGTGGACACCAGTCAAATACAAATTTAACGGCAATAGAGTTTTTCTAAGGAGCATTCCGGCTTTTGTTGGCGGAGGATATCATTTCAAGATTAGTACACATCTTTTTATCTATACCTTCTTAAGCATTGAATTTAAAAATCTGACTTATCGTCCTGTTGCAAGTGTTAATATGGGTTATGATAAATGCAAAGCCACTTTATCAGTTGCTTATAAATTTTAACTTCCGGGATGAGCGATGTTAAACAGAAGATAGTAAGCAGATTTTGATTAACAGAAACATTCGAGCTTCATTCCGCGAAGATTTTTTTACCCGCTGATCACTTGGATCTCGCTGATGCACTATTGATGTGATCTTTGTTGCCTCACCGCTCTTACTTTATCCAGCATAGATTCAACCCCTACCGGGGTTGTTTTATGTGGGTGATATTTTTTTGTTATGCATATTGAACCCCATTCGGGGTTAGGTCTGACTAGTATTAAGCGGGTTTTGATTTATAATTTTTCTATACATTATTAACTCCATTCGGGGTTAGGTCTGACTATTATAAAGCAGGTTTTGATTTTTATATTTGCTAAAAAATATTTCTTCGATTATACACTCACACAACCCCGACAGGGGTTGAACATAAAACGAAAGAAAGCTCAGTCACAACCCCTATCGGGGTTGAATATTAATAAAAAACGAAAGGCGGTAATATTACAACCCCGACAGGGGTTGAACATGATCCCCATTAAAGATCAAATCAAGGAACTAATAAAAAAGGTTTGCTATGTAGAAGTGTAAGTAGATTTTTTTTGTCCCGCAGATCTCGGGGATTGCGCGGAGATCACGCTGATGCAATTAACACTGCCTTTGCTTTAAACCCTGCTGCGAGATCTCTGCGAAATTTGCGGGACTTTTTTTTCACCCCGCTTCATTTTAGTTTCTGTTCCGTACAATGTAAATAGCCAGATCAAGTTTATTTAGCATCGGTGAAATCAGTCCGTTGAAATCGCTCAAGTGGTTGCTGTTAAAATCAAGAGCATCTCTGAAATTGGAAAGCAGGTCGGTATGTGTTTTGAAAAGATCGCGCGGTTGCAAGAGTATCTCCCGATATTGTTGAGCAACTTCAGTAATCATTTCTTTTAATTCTTTTTCAGAAACACTGTGTTCGATTCTTTTTTTCTCTACATGTGTTTCATTCTTTCCATCAAGGATTTTCTCCAATGAATCTAACTGCAATTCGCAGACGCGTTTCATTAATTGTGTTTCCGGTTCGGTTAGTTTGAAGTTGAACATTTCGCAAAGATAGCAGCCGATTTCATTTTTGCAAATGATTTTAAATTGCTGTACGACCTGTTCACAGGGGCTTTGCCGCGTGGTAAGAAGTTGATAATTAACAGGAGGCAAATGCTATCTAAAGTACCTGAGAAAAAGCAGTCCGTAATTGGCGTTCAAAACTGTTCATTCTTTCTGTTTATTGTCTTTGCATAAACTGTACTTTTGTTTGTATGAAAAAGCTTTCACTTTTAATCTTCGGATGGTTGCTAACCATTTCTGTTTTCGGCCAATTGGGTTTTAGAAAAGAGGTTTCCATTCCGGTTTCAAATGGAGTCAATGCGCTGACCATGCCATGGGCCGGTGGATTGGATTATCCTCTCTTTTCACAAATGGATTTGAATGCCGACGGTATTCAGGATTTAGTAGTTATCGATAGACACAACAACAGACTTAGTACCTACCTGAACAATGGAAGCACCGGAACAACAGGCTGGATATATGCACCGCAGTATGAACGTTTCTTTCCTGCTGTTAGCGGATGGGCATTTTTATACGATTATAATTGTGACGGCAAACCCGATTTTTTTACAACCACTTTTCGCAACAATGGTATCATGCAATACAGGAACGATACTCAAGGCGGAAACATAGTCTTTACATTGGTTGATACAGCAATGCTCGTGCAATCACCTTTCGGAGCGTATAATATTTTTGCGAGTAGTTATCTGGTTCCAAATCTGAATGATATTGATGGTGATGGCGACATGGATGTGATCGGACAACAATTTAATTGTGTTGGTGCTTTTGCCTATTACAAAAATCGCTCGATGGAAGATTATGGCGTTTGTGATTCATTGAACGATTTTGAACTGGTAACCAATGCCTGGGGAAAGTTTGCTTTACGAACCGGTTCCTTTCCGCAAGTAGCTGTAAGTGCATATAATATTTCCTGTCAGGTCATGTCGCCATTGGATGATCAATCACAAGCCGCGCGGCGGGATGATACTTTTGCAAATATTTTTACCATTGACATAGACAATGACGGAGATCAGGATGCACTCATTGGAGATTCACAAACTGATAACACACTGCTTGTAATAAATGGTGGTACCCCGGGAAATGCAATGATGGTTTCGCAAGACACTCTTTTTCCTTCTTATGATATACCGGTGAGAATAAAATCATTTTCTGCTCCATCGTATGTGGATGCTGACAATGATGGAGTGAAAGATTTTATTGTTTCACAAAGTGAATACAGAAATTTCAACGGTGTTCATTTGTATAAAAACAATGGAAGTACAGCTTTGCCCAATTTTCACCTTCAGCAAACTGATTTTCTGGAAAATGAAATGATTGATGTTGGAGAAGGAGCGTCTCCTGTGTTTTTTGATTACGATGGTGACGGATTGAAAGACTTAGTCATTGGTAATAAACGAAAATCGATAACTGATTCAACCGGTACAACCGGATTAACACTGTATCGTAATAATGGAACAGCAAGTGCTCCTTCTTTTGTTTTCGTAACGGATAATTATTTAAATCTGAATGCTCAGAATTATAGTGGAACAATTTATCCGGCATTCGGTGATTTAGATCAGGATGGTGACGATGATTTAATCCTTGGATTAGACAATGGAACGATGGTCTATTTCCGGAATTGTGCAGGCGCCGGCACTCCACCGAACTTTTGTATGGTAACACCCAATTACATGTCGATTGATATCGGCAATGCTGCGTCTCCTCAGATCATAGACTTAAAGCGTGACGGTAAAGCAGACCTAGTGGTTGGCGAAAAGAACGGTGTATTAAATTATTTTGAAAACATAGGAACAATCGGTTCTCCATTCTTTGCTGTACAACCTTCTATTGACACGTTGGGTCAGATTAATTTGCAAACAATAAATGCTACTGATGGTTATACGGTACCATTTATTTTTGATTACAATGGAAGTTATCGCTTAGTTGTTTCGTGTATGAAAGGTGATGTTTACCTCTATGGAAATATTGATAATAATATTTCAGGAGCATGGGTGGTGATGGATACCATCATTTCATTGACTTCAGGAAGCCGATATGGTTATAATTTATCAGTCAGTGGTGACGATATCAATAATGATTCACTTACTGATTTGCTCGTAGGATTGTACACAGGAGGCGTTCAGATTTATTTGCAAAACGATACGACAACGGGAATTCAATCCCTTCCAAAAGACAAAGGATTTAAAGTGTATCCGAATCCTTCGTCTGAATATTTTGTCATCAAATCAGAAAAAGGTGAAGGCACGTATGTCTTGTATGATCGTATAGGACAAGCAGTAGGCAGCGGTTTGATTGCCGGTGGTTATGCAATCGTATCTGTTCAGTCCTTTGCTTCCGGAATTTATTTCCTTTCAGTAAACCGATCGGCTTATGAGAAAATCGTCATCAGCCGTTAACCATGCCTGTATCATTTATAACTGAAAGACTAAGTCTGAAGATCGGTTCACTTCAATTGAAACTGGATGTTGTATGTAACATCGACGAACTTTTTAACGAACTTGTAAGTCGTCCCGATGATGATCCTGATGTGAAAGACGAACGCATTCCCTACTGGGCAGAGTTATGGCCATCAGCAGTTGTCTTGTCCGAATATCTGGTTGCGAATGCTTCGTTGGTGAAAGGTAAGTCTGTACTTGAGGTAGGATGCGGATTAGGATTGTCAGGGATCGTTGCAGGAATGTTAGGCGGAAATGTGGTCATGACCGATTATCAAAATTCTGCATTGGATTTTGCAGCGATCAACTGGCGATTAAATAATGATGCACCTGTACAAACGAAAATCCTCGATTGGCGTTCACCCGGTAAAACAGAAAAAGTGGATTTAATTCTAGCCAGTGATGTTGCTTATGAAAGTAAGATTTTTCGTTTTTTAATTTCTACTTTTAAAAAACTACTTCGCCCAAACGGAACCATTCTTCTCGCCGAACCCAATCGTAAATTTGCAAAAGATTTGTTCAGTCAGTTATTAAAAGCAGGTTTCACTGTTCAATCAGAAACGATACACAAGCAGTTTCAAGGAGCGAAACATGTGGTGAATTTGCATTTAATTCAGTTGGTCAGTTGTTAGTTGGCTTGTTGGGAAAAATATTTTTTTTGATGTTTCTGATATATAAGGCTGAATTGAGTCGTTTAATTGCAATTGATTTTTTTAATTAAAGTGTAAGCGTTAATGTTAAATGGCCACCGAGACCTTGTTGAATTATTTTTATTAGCGTTGAAAGCCTGATGTCTGAAGAATTATTTTCAATGCGAGAAATGTAAGATTTGTTTGTCCCGCATTTATCTGCAAGTTCTTCTTGTGTCATCCCGAGTTTAGTTCTCGCTTCTTCCAGTAAAACACCAATACGAAACACTTCAAACTGCTGTTCCCAATGTTCACGTTTAGGTTTTCCTTTTTTGCCATACTTTATATCAAGTATTTTGTCTAGAGAAATTGATTTACCTTTTGTTTTCATAATCAGTCTTTATTTTGAGCGCCTTTTCAATTTCTTTTCTTGGTGTTTTTCTGGTTTTCTTTTGAAATGCATTTCCCAGGATGACTAAATTCCCTTTGTCAAAAAAAGAAAAAATTCGATAAGTATTAGTACTGATTTCTACTCTAATTTCATAAAGCCCTTTAGTGTCTTCCAGATGTTTAAAATATTTTTCAGGAACTTGTTGAGTTACCTGAATTAAATTAAGCGTCCATTCAACCTTTGCCTGCACATTGTCAGGAAGCGCATAGTAAAAATCGAGGAAATAGTTTTTGTAAGCTATTACTTTTCTAATATGCACTAAAATTCAAAGTTAACTAATTAGACAACTATTAGCAAATTTATTTTTCAATCAGTTTCATTCATTTGACCTTCGTGCTTTTAATTAAGGCCTATTAATCAATACATGAAATCCGAAAGGACAACCTTAAAAGCTTGGTTTAAACGATTAAGTTGATTTATAAGTTGAACATGGCCAATTCAGTTTTCTAATTTTTCACAAAACAGTTTCTTTCCTTGTAACTCACAAAACAACGATCACCTGCTGATCGCTCATCTAGCCGCCGCAATCGCTGCAATATTAATTTTCCCGCATCCTGACTCAAGTAATTTTTCAGCGCAGGCAATGAGCGTAGAACCTGTAGTGATGACATCATCGACGAGCAGAATATTTTTATTGTAAATCAGTCCGGGTTCATGAATAGCAAAAACATCTTCCATGTTCAGGTATCGTTCATAGCGATGTCGTGATGTTTGTGTTTCTGTCGCCTTACCGCGAATGAGTGAAGTAATATTCATCGGTATTCCGGATCCGGTTGAAAGTCCGTCGGCAAAACATTCACTTTGATTATAGCCGCGTTTTTTCAATCGTGATTCATGAAGTGGAACAGGAATGATCAGATCCGATTGTTGCAGCCAGGGTTTCAGTTCGAGTCCCATTGTT
Source organism: Bacteroidota bacterium (assembly GCA_043721935.1). Taxonomy (GTDB): domain Bacteria; phylum Bacteroidota; class Bacteroidia; order AKYH767-A; family 2013-40CM-41-45; genus JADKIH01. Next base: position 8,500 of record JAYSPU010000361.1, read on the forward strand.
TTGCCAATGAAAACACCTACGTCTTGCCGTCCTTTGTATTTTAGTTGATGAATGAGTCTTTGTACTTTTTCTCCTTTGGTGAAATGAAAATAAGAGGTCGCTGCACCGATAGGAATTTTTCCCCAGAAATGCTGGACAACAGGGTTTTCAATCTGTAAATGAAAGTGCGTTCGTGGTAGTTTATATCTGCAAAAAGTGCAAATACATTCTTCACCGGTAAAGAGTGGACGAGAACATGCGGCACATAATGTTGGGAAGAGAAGCCACAATAAATCATCTGTTAATTTTGCAATATTTTTCATAAGCAGGAGTATTTTTTCAGATTGAATTTTGTATGAACAAAACTCGACATTGTCTTGAATTCGTAAAAACTGTAAAAGCAGGATCTTTTAATAGGATAATCACAACGGTGCCCGATTTACAATGGACTTGGAGTCTAAAAAGTTGTCATTATTTCCTGCTAATTTTACATCTTTACAAAAAAAAGAAGTGGCTGAAACCATTCATGTAGAAAATACACTTTCAAAGTCAGAGAAATACCGGACACTTTTGCCTCAAATCGAAGCGCTGTTTGATTGTGAGTCAGATGTTGTGGCCAATTGCGCCAATCTGGTTGCCGCATTGAAAGAGACTTTTGGGTTTTTTTGGGTAGGATTTTATTTTGTCAAGTCTTCAAAGGTCGGAGACGAACTCGTACTTGGTCCATTTCAAGGTCCTGTCGCTTGTACCCGCATTTCAATAGGCAAAGGCGTTTGTGGTACGGCCTGGCTTAACAAGGAAACGATTTTGGTAGAAGACGTAGAGCAATTTCCGGGACACATTGCCTGCAGTGCACTTTCGAAATCGGAAATTGTAATTCCTGTAATGATCAATAATGAAGTGGTAGCTGTACTTGATGTGGACAGCGATCAACTTTCAGATTTTGATCAGGACGATAAAAACGGATTGGAACAACTAGTTTTACTTTTCTCCCAAACCTTATGAGGATTTCCAATTTTGTATTTTTTATCTGGCTTGTATTGTCATCATGCGCGATTCAGGTTGCTCCCGGTGGAGGCGAAAAGGATGTGCTGCCTCCAAAGTTGATTTCCAGTGTACCGGAAAATTCTGCGTTACATTTTTCAGGGAAAACAATTGAATTGAATTTTGATGAGTATGTACAGTTGAAAGATGTGGCTACACAATTAATTGTTTCTCCATTGTTAAAAGAAGCACCGGATGTAAAGCTGAAAAAGAAATCTGTACTAATTACATTGGATGATACTTTAAGTGAGAATACAACTTACACTCTGAACTTCGGTTCGTCAATTACGGATGTGAATGAAGGGAATGTGAGTGAAAATTTTCAGTTTGTTTTTTCTACAGGCGATCATATAGATTCGTTGAGCATATCCGGTGCAGTGCAGAATGCTAAGGATTTAAAAACAGATGCCGGTTTCCTGGTAATGCTATATCATTCGAATGTAGATAGCGTTCCATTACTTTCTCGTCCTGATTATTTTTCCCGCACTGCTAAAGACGGATCGTTTCATATTCATAACATAGCTCCCGGTCGATATAAAATAATTGCCATGAAAGAAAGCGACGGCGATTATAAATACACACCATCTATTGAAGCCATTGGTTTTGTTGATTCTATGGTAACTGCAGGTGATGAAAATATTCGTTTGAGTATGTTTACAGAAATTACGGCCGGATCAATTAATAAAACATATTCTGAAATTCCGGGAAAGGCAGGCGTAGTTTTTAATCAGGGAGTAAAGGCGAAATCCATTCAATGGTTATCCGATTCAACACGAATCGAACTGTACAATGTTCGCTGGTCAGAGAATGGGGATTCGTTATCGATATTTTATAAAAACCGAAATGCGGATTCACTTGTTTTTCGATTGCCTGATGCATTTCCAAAGGATACCATTGTGATTCGTTTACTTAAATTAGAAAGGCGGCAAGGACGTGGAACCGGTTTTAGCATTTCTCCGTTAGTGCTAATAGATCAACCATTTTTCAAGCCGTATCAATTGACCTCAAGTCGGCCATTATCAAAAGTGGATTTGAATCTGATTAGCTTAAAGGAAGACTCAATTCCGCTTCCGGTTGAATTAACCATTACGGATAGCCTTCTTTCTTCTTTCGAATTAAAGAGTGAATGGAAAGAAAAGAAAAACTACTCGCTTATTTTTTATCCGAATGCTTTCACTGATATATTCGGCGAAACGAATGATACGCTACAATTTAAATTCAGGACAAAAAGTGAAACGGATTATGG
>JAYSPU010000362.1:0-2697 GCA_043721935.1 Bacteroidota bacterium
AGATAACCACTTTCTGAATTTAAAGGCATTACACCAACCGGATACACTTTCATTTTTTCTTCTAAGAAATCGTAGATCTTTTTTCCTTCCCTTAAATAATGCTCCATTTGTGGAATTGAATAATCAAGAATACATTGAATTTCAAGCATGATTGCATCGTCTTCCACCATTTTCTCATATATCAATTTGAATTGTTCCATATCCGTACTTTTCAGTCGTTCCGGAAACATATTAAACAATGTAGTTTTATTGTCCTTTAAAATCTTGAGATTTCGGTAATGTTCAACTAAGTCACTGAGATATGGGTATAATTTATACTCCGTAAAATTCTCGCTGACATTTTGAAGATAGGCTAATAGGACATACTTCTTATACTCAAAATCAATCTGATGATCTGTTAACCAGTTTTTATTCAGTGTATTCATCATGAGCCTTTGCTTATTAATTTATAAACGAAATTCGAGTCCTTTTGGTTTCCATCTTCATTGTTGAAAATTTGATTATAAGACATGACTATTCGTCCATCTTTCACCCGTACTTTAGCCCCAAAACGAACAATATACTTCAACCCAATGAATACACTTCATAATATCAAATCATTTCTTGCAGTTTTTGCGGTAATTAGCCTTTTAAATGCTTGCGTACCGGCACGCCAGTTTGAAGATTTAAAGAAAAAAGAAAAAAACTGTCAGGATGAAAATGCAGCCTTTAAGGCAGAAAATCAGAACCTGAAAACAGAAAACACTGAATTAAAAGTTTCAGGGTCGGAGATGCAAAAAAACATTGCAGGTTTGGTTAAAGACACGAGTGAAATGGGAACAGCCTATTACAGACTCACGAATTTATATTCTGAATTGACAAAATCATACGATAAACTTTTATCGAACAATGAAAAACTATTAGCAGGAAACACTGAAGAGACACGCAAGCTAATTGGAGAATTAAATCGTACAAGAGAAGATTTACTAAGAAGAGAAGATCAGATGCGGAAAGATTCTATTGCATTGAATGACCGTGAAAACAGATTGAAAGATCTCAAAGAAGGACTGAAAGATAAGCAAGCAAGAGTTGATGAACTGGAAGCCATATTAAGAAGCACAGACAGTACTGTAGCCTCAATTAAAAAGTCAGTAACAGATGCATTATTGGGTTATCAGAATAACGGCTTGACAGTTTACGAGAAGAACGGAAGAGTATATGTATCCATGGAAGAGCGACTGCTCTTTGCTTCCGGAAGTACGATTATCGAAAAGAACGGAGAAAAAGCATTGAAAGATCTGGCAAAAGTACTGGCAGAAAACATTGACATCAATGTGAATGTAGAAGGACATACAGACAATGTCCCGATTAATGGAACACTTCCGAGCGGAGCTAAAGACAATTGGGAACTTAGTGTTTTACGTGCAACCTCAGTGGCTCAGATCATCCTGAAAAATGGTGCCATTGAACCAACACGAATTACAGCATCGGGAAAAGGTCCATACCTGCCAATTGATCCTGCAAGTACTACAGAAGCCAGAAAAAAGAACAGACGCACTGAAATTATCCTGTCTCCAAAGCTGGATGTACTTTTAAAATTACTGGAGAAGATTAATAAGTAATCAGCGATCAGCGATCAGAAAAAATAAGGAAGAAATTATTTATCTAATTGGACAATCAAGGAATTGTCTTAATACCTAATACTTAATACCAATTTTTTAGAATCAAGTATTAGGTATTAAGTATAGTTACTTACTGTCCGTAGATGCCTTTGTGTTTCCAGGTAATCTTGTAGGCGGCTTCGATGGAAAAATAAGTAAAGCCATCTTTGAGACCGGGATTACCACGAGGACTTGTGGCTTTACCAATGTAACCATTCGTACCTCTACCTGTAGGGTCAGAAACGTACTTAGCTAATTCAAGTTTTTTCGGATCAGAAAAAGAGTTTTGAAGTTCTTCATAGGTTGCATAACGATTGCTGACATCATCCAGATAATCTGTAAGGAAATAGTAGTAACTGAATTCAGCCGAAAGAGTTAGCATTTTGCTATATAAATAGCGAATTCCGACCGCCATTGGAATGCCAATATTCCAGTTTGAATATGATGGTTGCGACGCAATTTCTTGACTGAATCCTTGTCCTTCAGTTTTCCATTTGCTGAGATCCGTTTCATAAACTCCATCCTTTTTAACTATATGTCCTGCGCTGCCTGAATTTTCTGCCACATCGCGAACGGTACCATCATTCCAAAAGAAGTAGCGATTATTAATATCAACACTTCCTCTAAATAAATCCGCCTTTGGCTTACCATAAAAAACACCAACACCGGCCATGAAGTAAAAATTGATAGTCGGCTTCATTAATCGAGCGGAACGATTCGGAATAATATTATAGGTCAATCCAAGTTCGGTCCCAAATAAATCATTTCTAAAATTGATTCCACGTAAATAATTACGAAGATCTGTTCCTTTCTTATTACCGATAGGAGATGTTTCATCGTATTGTAAACGATGCCAGCTAAGTTTAACCTGTAAATCCAGTTTGCGATATTGCACACCGGAGTTTTTCGGGTTATTAATAAAATTACGAATGGTCAATGCTGATCCAACATTCGCAGAACTAAACGGAATTGTTTTTTCATTCGCAAGGTCACCAACGTAGTTGACCACACCACCACTTAGTCCGATATCAGCTGTACGCTGACCAAAAGACATAGA
>JAYSPU010000363.1:0-9721 GCA_043721935.1 Bacteroidota bacterium
AAACCTTTTCCTTTAGAAGTTCCGACAACATCCACAAAATCACCTTCAACAAACAGATCCACTTTCACTTCACTACCTAAAGCAGGAGCTTCAGGAAATTCACGAAACTCAACTACTCGGCGTTTAGCAGGTGTATTCACTTTTTTAAAGTGACCAACTTCTGCACGAGTTGCATGTTTTTCTTTTTTATCTCCGTAAGCAAGTTGAACTGCTTCGTAGCCGTCAATTGCTTTTGTACGGATTTGAGAGACAACACACGGGCCGGCCTGGATGACAGTACACGGAATATACTTTCCGTCAGCGCCGAAGACACTGGTCATTCCTAATTTTTTTCCGATTATTCCAGACATTGTTTTTGTTTTTTAGTCAGAGGTTTGGGTATCCCCAAACGTTCACTTATTTCTTTATTTAACTTTAATTATGATGCTTTAATTTCTACTTCAACTCCACTCGGCAACTCTAATTTCATCAAGGCGTCAACTGTTTTCGCCGATGAATTGTAGATATCCAGCAGGCGCTTGTAAGAGCATAACTGGAATTGTTCACGGGCTTTTTTGTTCACGTGTGGGGAACGAAGCACGGTAAATATTTTCTTGTCAGTTGGCAGTGGAATTGGTCCATTCACAACAGCACCGGTAATCTTTACTGTTTTTACGATTTTCTCGGCAGACTTATCTACCAGGTTGTGATCGTACGATTTTAATTTGATGCGAATTCGCTGAGACATTTGAAAGAACGTTTTGTATTATGAGTTAACTCGGTATTAATTTTCCTTAGACATTTTCTGCTTTTGCTTTTCCTTTTACTTTAGCAATCACTTCATCAGCAAGTGTGCGTGGGCACTCTGCATAATGAGAGAATTCCATTGTAGAAGAAGCACGACCTGAAGTAATGGTACGAAGTGTTGTTACGTAACCAAACATTTCAGAAAGTGGAACTTTTGCTTTAATAACCTGAGCACCTGCACGAGTATCCATTCCTTCTAATTGTCCACGGCGTTTGTTCAGGTCACCCATTACATCACCCATGTACAAATCAGGAGTAAGAACTTCTAACTTCATGATTGGCTCTAATAAAACCGGCTTTGCTTTTTTAGCTGACTCACGGAAGCCAATCTTTGCACATATCTCAAATGATAAGGCATCGGAGTCAACTGCGTGGAATGAACCATCAAACAGACGAACTTTCATTGTTTCGATTTGGTATCCTGCAAGAACACCTGTGCTCATTGCTGTATCAAAACCTTTTTGTACAGAAGGAATAAATTCACGTGGAATACTACCACCGGTGATTTCATTCACAAACTGAAGTCCTTTATTTCCTTTTTCAAGCCACTCAGCATCGGCAGGAGAAAGTTCAAACTGAATATCAGCGAATTTTCCACGACCACCTGTTTGCTTTTTATATACTTCACGATGCGTAGTTGAACCATTCAATGCTTCTTTGTAAGAAACCTGAGGTGCACCTTGATTACATTCAACTTTAAACTCACGACGCAGACGATCGACGATGATCTCAAGGTGTAATTCACCCATACCACTGATCACAGTTTGTCCTGTCTCTTCATCTGTATTTACACGGAACGTTGGATCCTCTTCTGCTAATTTTGCAAGAGCCATTCCTAATTTATCAATATCTGCTTGTGTCTTTGGTTCAATCGCCAATCCGATAACCGGAACCGGGAAAGTCATAGACTCAAGAATGATCGGTGCATTTGGATCACACAAAGTGTCACCAGTCTTAATTTCTTTGAAACCAACAGCAGCACCAATATCTCCAGCCTCGATAAAATCGATCGGGCTTTGCTTATTTGCATGCATGCGTATGATACGTGAAATACGTTCGTTTTTATTTGAGCGTGAATTCAACACATAAGAACCGGCATCTAATTTACCTGAATATACGCGGAAGAATGCCAGACGTCCAACAAAAGGATCCGTCATGATTTTAAAAGCTAGAGCTGCAAATTTATCTTTAGCATCCGGTCTGCGTTCTTCTTCTAATTCTGTATCCGGATTAATACCAATAACGTTAGGAAGTTCTGCCGGTGAAGGAAGGTATTGAATCACTGCATCCAACATTACCTGGACACCTTTATTCTTGAAAGCTGAACCGCATAACAATGGAGTAATTTTCATTGCAATGGTTGCTTTGCGGATTGCAGAGCGAAGTTCATCTTGAGTAATACTGTTCGGATCTACGAAGAATTTCTCCATCAAATGATCATCGAATTCAGCAACGGCTTCCACTAAATTAGCGCGCCAGTGATTTACCTCAGCGATCATATCCATTGGAATAGGAACTTCATCAAATGTAGCACCCTTGGTTTCATCGTGCCAGATGATAGCTTTATTTGAAATAAGATCTACAACACCGGTAAACATGTCTTCAGCACCGATAGGTAATTGAAGAGGAACCGGATTTCCATGAAGACGTTCTTTAACCTGAGCAACAACATTTAAAAAGTTTGCACCGGCACGATCCATTTTATTCACGAAACCGATACGGGGTACTTTGTATTTATTCATCTGACGCCAAACCGTCTCAGACTGTGGTTCCACACCACCAACGGCACAGAAAAGGGCGACAGCACCGTCAAGCACACGTAATGAACGTTCTACCTCAACGGTAAAGTCCACGTGACCCGGAGTGTCAATAATGTTAATCTTATATTGTTCGTTGTGGTAATTCCAATAAGTAGTAGTTGCAGCGGATGTAATTGTGATTCCACGCTCCTGCTCCTGAACCATCCAGTCCATCGTTGCAGCTCCTTCGTGAACCTCCCCGATTTTGTGAACTTTTCCGGTATAGTACAGAATTCGTTCCGTAGTGGTAGTCTTACCTGCATCGATGTGTGCAGAGATACCAATATTGCGCGTTTTATCTAATTCGTTGCTCATTTGATTATTTTTCCGTTAATCATAACGATAGTTTTCTTTGTTCGTGATAACAGGACACTTTGAGTACAATTCACTCAGTTATCCGGTCTAATATCTTGCTCGGCTAATGCGGCAAGTCTGGGTTATCCGTTAAAGAAAGAACTACTGTTTATTGATGCCTTTGTTTTACATCAGGCGGTTTTCTTTGCTATCCGGCAAATCGGTTTATTATGCTTTGAAGTGAGAGAAGGCTTTATTAGCCTCTGCCATTCTGTGTGTGTCTTCTTTTTTCTTTACTGCGGCGCCTTCACCTTTTGCAGCAGCGATAATTTCTCCGGCTAATTTCTCAGCCATTGATTTTTCATTGCGGTTGCGTGAATACGAAATCAACCATTTAATTGTCAATGCAATTTTACGATCCGGACGAATTTCACTTGGAATCTGAAATGTTGCACCACCTACACGACGACTTTTTACTTCGACAGCAGGCATTACGTTTGTCATTGCCTTCTTCCATACATCCAGACCGATCTCTTTCGTTTTTTCTTCTACACGGCTAATAGCTGTATAGAAAATGCCGTACGCATTACTTTTTTTACCATCGTACATGAGGTTGTTCACAAAACGTGTAACGAGTGTATCGTTAAATTTCGGATCAGGTAAAAGAATTCTTTTTTTCGGCTTCGACTTACGCATTTTACTTAATGTCTTATGGTCTTATTGGTAGATTCTGAATTAGTCTCTTTATTTCTTTGCTGCAGCATCTTTAGCTTTAGGACGCTTTGTTCCGTATTTGCTACGTTGTTGTCTGCGACCCTCAACACCTGCAGTATCTAATGTACCGCGGATGATGTGGTAACGAACTCCGGGAAGATCCTTCACACGACCTCCGCGAATCATCACGATGGAGTGCTCCTGAAGGTTATGTCCCTCACCGGGAATATAGGCCGTTACTTCGAATTTATTTGTCAAACGCACACGAGCTACTTTACGCATGGCCGAATTCGGCTTCTTTGGAGTCGTGGTGTAAACACGTGTACAAACCCCACGACGTTGTGGGCACGAAGCCAACGCCGGTGATTTACTTTTATCGATCAACTTTGAGCGACCTTTACGTACTAACTGTTGTATCGTAGGCATTCTTGTTTGTCCTTACTGGTTTAGATTCAGTGATTTACTTTATTTTCTCCCTATTTTTAGGGATTGCAAAGGTACATGTTCTTTTATATTTACCAAATCCTGATGATAATATTTTTTCAACTGTGCAGTATTTTTTCAACATCTCATCAAAAAAGTTCGGGGGATTCCTTTGTAACCGATAAAAAATCATCCTAAATGATATGAAAAATGAATGTATATTCTATTTATAATCAATCATATATCATCAAAAAGCACTGTCAATTTTTCAAACTAATGCAGTCTGCTCAATTAAAAAAAATAATTAAAAAAAAGGCAATAAAAAATTGTTGAAATAATAAAAGAGAAAGAGCCTAATTTATACTAAAAAAGCCTGTTGCTATCAAACAACAGGCTTTTTTTATAAATTTAAACCTTAGGCTACCTTGAGTTTATTCACATTGGACTTATTGAACTTTTCATGTGCATAGCTCAATGTGATGGTATATTCTTTCACGACTTGCTTGGCAGATGGGACTTCATACATGGCATCTAAAAGGATGGCTTCGCAAATGGATCGTAATCCACGTGCTCCCAATTTAAAATCGTATGCTTTGTCAACGATAAAATCCAAAACCGGTTTTTCAACAATCAGAGTAATAGATTCCAGTTGGAATAACTTCTCGTATTGACGCATCAACGCATTTTTAGGTTCCGTTAAAATAGCACGCAAAGCAGGCTTATCCAATGGTTCCAGATGAGTTAACACCGGCAAACGACCAATCAGCTCGGGAATAATTCCGAAAGCTTTTAAGTCAACCGGACTTATGTATTGTAAGAAATTGTTTTTATCAATCTGGTCTGAGTCTTTTCCGCTTTTATATCCAATTGCATTCGTTTGTAAACGCTTTGCGATTTTCTTTTCAATTCCGTCAAAAGCTCCTCCGCAGAGAAACAGGATATTTTGAGTATCCATTGCAATCATCTTTTGTTCCGGATGTTTTCTTCCACCTTGAGGCGGCACATTCACGATAGAACCTTCCAGTAATTTCAAAAGTGCTTGCTGAACGCCTTCACCGCTGACATCACGAGTAATGGATGGATTGTCGCTTTTTCTGGCAATTTTATCAATTTCATCTATATAAACGATTCCTCTTTCTGCAGCAACAACATCGTAATCTGCCGCTTGAAGTAATCGTGTTAAAATACTTTCTACATCTTCCCCTACATATCCGGCCTCTGTTAAGACAGTAGCATCAGCAATACAAAATGGAACATTGAGCATTTTAGCAATCGTTCGGGCTAATAATGTTTTTCCTGTTCCTGTTTCTCCAACCAAAATGATGTTTGACTTTTCAATTTCAACCTCATCCTGCTTTTTAATTTTGCTGGAAATACGTTTGTAATGGTTATAAACTGCTACAGAAAGCACCTTTTTAGCATCATCCTGACCAATTACATATTGATCCAGGAATTTTTTAATTTCTACCGGTTTCAACAATGTCATGTGTGAGTTGATGTTATTCTTCAACTTACTATTCATTTCATCGTTCAGAATGTTCTGAGCCTGCTGGATACACTGATCGCAAATGTGTCCTGTAATGCCGGCAATCAGCACATACGTTTCACTTTTATCACGCCCGCAGAAAGAGCATTTTATTTCCTTTTGATTTTTCATGCTTTTAAAAGATGTTACCCATCCAAAATAAAAACGCAAGTTAATCTAAATCAGGCTAAACTGCCAAAACTAATTGATGAACTTGCGTTTTTGATAAATAATAAACCGATTGACTGATTCAGACTAAAAAATAAGGGTTAACTTATTTTTTACGTGTTAAAACTTCGTCGATCATACCATATGCTTTTGCTTCTTCAGCAGTCATCCAGTAGTCACGGTCAGAATCTTTATACACTTTATCATATTCCTGTCCGGAATGGGAGGCAATGATTTCGTATAACTCCTTCTTCAATTTCTGAATCTCACGTGCTGTGATTTCAATATCTGAAGCCTGACCTTCTGCACCGCCCATTGGTTGGTGAATCATGATCCGGGCATGAGTTAAAGCTGCTCTTTTTCCTTTTGCACCTGCACACATAAGTACAGCGGCCATAGAGGCTGCCATTCCTGTACAAATTGTTGCAATATTGGGCTGGATAAATTGCATTGTATCATAAATTCCTAATCCGGCATAAACTGATCCACCCGGACTGTTCATATAGATTTGAATATCTTTCTTTGAATCAACAGACTCCAGAAATAATAACTGGGCCTGAATGATATTCGACACATAATCATTGATACCGACTCCAAGAAAGATAATGCGATCCATCATCAATCGGGAAAACACATCCATTGTTGCAATGTTCAATTGACGTTCCTCAATAATCATTGGTGAGATGTAGTCGTTTCGAACGGCTGATACAAAACTATCAACCGATAAACTATTGATGCCACGATGTTTAACGGCATATTTACGAAATTCTTCTGTGTAATTCATAGCTAAAACAGGTTTTGAAGGTAGTTGATACGACTGATCAGACGTATTGTTCCGGTTTTTATTTCGGAGCATCAAAAATAGAAGTAAGCGAAGTAGTTAAATTTAGTTGCCTCTTTTTTTATCAACAAAAAAAGGCTCCATAAAAGAGCCTTCGATAATTTTAAAAATACAAATCAACTCTTCATTTCCATCTTGCTTGAACAAGCATAGAATTTCAATTAATATTAGTGATGATGCTCAACTTCATGAGCTGTTTTCTCATTTAACTTGGCTGTAAAATCAGCATAAGGCATTTCAATCATATCCAACTTCACTTCTTTTTTCAAATGATTGAATACTTTATCTTCTTTAATTACCCGCTCAATACGCTCTGAATTATTTTCGGTGTTCAGGTAATTCCGGGTGATGTTTTCCAACTTATCTGCTTCAGGATCCGGCATTCCGTATTGTGCAAATTGTTGACGAACCATTTGACGAGCAACATCCAGAATTTCTTCCTCTGAAATACTTATGTCTTGCGCTTGTGCAATCTTATCCTGGATTAAATTCCATCGAAGATCTTCAGCTACATGGAAATACTCGTGATCAAATGTATGTTCATCGATTTCCTTCTCACTGTTTGCTTTCAACATGCGTTTTAAAAATTCGTCAGGCAGCGGAATTGAAAGCTCTTCTAAGATATAATGACGAACGTCCTTCTTTAATTTACGATCGCTTTCTTTTTCAAAATAACCTGTAATTCCGGCGCGAATTTTTTCACGAAACTCTTCTTCATTCGTTATTTCACCAGAACCGTAAATTTTGTCAAAAAGTTCAGCGTTTAATTCTGCTTTTTCAACCTTATTAACTGTCATAACCGTGAACTGGTAGTTAGACATTAAAGATGGAGAAGTTTTATCAACTTTCAACATAGCTGCAACTTCAACTTCATTACCAAAGGCATCCATTGGATTAAAGGTAACCACTTCACCTTTTTTCAATCCAACGAATAACGCACGTTTTTCAGCATCACGAATCATTTCTACAGAAAGTGTAGTACTTGTTTTCGTACCGTCTTCAATTAACTGACCATCGGCATTCACCTCGTTGAATTCACCGTAAAGAATTGAATCTGCTTCCGATGCTTCCGGATTTGAGAACTTACCGTAACGACGACGTAGGTCATTCAGGTCATCTTCCACCATCTTCTCATCAACTTTAGCGAGATAGTAAGGGATTTTTGTAGAAGGCATTGTAACTTCAAAAGTTGGTGCTAAACCTACTTCATAATCAAAAACGAAGTTGTTTCCTTCTTCAAAAACAGGCTCTTCACTTCTTTTCCGAGGCAATGGTGAGCCAATAATAGGAAGTTTGCTTTCATACAAATACTTGCCTATCGCTTCGCTCAACATGTTGTTCAATTCATCTACCAATAGTGACTTACCATACATTTTGCGAATCATTCCAGCCGGTACATGTCCCGGGCGAAAGCCAGGTATTTTAGCCGTTTTCTGATAATGCTTAATCTTACCGTCAACCCGACCTTGATAATCGGAAGGTTCCAATTCAATAGTGATGACAGCGTTTAACTCGTTCAGTGATTGTTTGGAAATATTCATCTTTTGGTAATAATAAGTGCGGGCGAAGGGACTCGAACCCCCACGGATCGCTCCGCCAGATCCTAAGTCTGGTGCGGCTGCCAATTACGCCACGCCCGCAGCGTTAAAACGAAAGTCAAGGAGTAAACCCCCTATTCCGTCTGTAAAGGGAGGCGAAGGTAATTTATTTTAATAAATAAAAAAAGCACTCATTTGAAAATAGATTTGAATCAATCGCTGTTAGACAGATTAAGCGAATCGCATTATCCTTTACATTTACTCCAGATCCCATTTCATTCATGAAATTCCTTTTATCGGGTAAAAAAGAAGAATTAACGGATGAGCAAATAATTATTCGCTATAAAAAAGACAAGGATCAATACTGGATTAGTATTTTATTTGACCGCTACAGCCATTTAGCTTATGCAGTAAGTTATAATTATTTAAAGGATGAGGAAGAAAGCAAAGACGTGGTCCTTTTCATTTTTCAAAAACTGACGGAAGACTTACTAAAATACGAGGTTCGAACTTTTCACTCCTGGTTACATTCTGTTATTCGAAATCGCTGCTTACGTATCATTGGAAAAAAAATTCCTCATTACGAAATCACTGAAAATATTTTACCCGGTCAGGAAGAGAAAGAAGATCAACTGGCTCCGTATATTGACATCTTAGATGAATGTATTGAGAAGCTGAACGGAGAGCAAAAAAGTTGCATTCAACTATTCTACCTGAAAAAAAAGAGTTACAAAGAGATCAGCGAAGCTACCGGTTATGATATTCTAAAAGTCAAAAGTTATATTCAGAACGGAAAGCGTAATTTAAAAATCATGTTAGAAGAGAAGGAGATCAATGAATAATCAGGAAACCTCCCACCGCTCCATTTATCAGCACCTTTCCAGACAGGAAATGATACGATATAAAGTTAATCGTATGAGCAACCGTGAACGTGTTTCCATTCAAAAACATTTAGAAGGATGTCTGCTTTGTACAGAAGCGTTAAAGGGATTAAACAAGATGGATGAACTTTCTGTCTATCGGATTTTAAAAGAACTGAAACGTCCAAGACCCTCAATCAAATCAGGAAAGCTTTTTAAATCGCATGAATGGATCAGTTGGATTACTGCATTAATCGTGTTCGCACTCCTTTTACTACTTGTAATATATTATGTGTACGTACAGAAATAGGATTAAATTTGCGACTGAATGAGTTCAGTTAAAGATCAATTGCACAGGATTTCTTAAAACCTGTTCATCTTATTGTTCAGACAAAAATCAACACTCATCAATTCATTCAGAAAATTTTACAACCGGATTATATGATTATCAAACCAGGCGATGTAACAACCAGTGTATTTCACAGCTATATGCTTTCCAGTATAGCTCCCAGACCCATTGCATTTGCCAGTACAATAGATAAAGAAGGCCGGCCGAATTTATCTCCGTTCAGTTTTTTCAACGCATTCGGAAGCAATCCGCCCATCGTAGTTTTTTCTCCAGCACGTCGGGTGAGAGATAATTCCATAAAACATACGCTTGAAAATATTCAGGAAACAATGGAAGTTGTTATAAATGTTGTGAACTATGCTATGGTACAGCAGATGTCTCTTGCAAGCACTGAATATCCAAAAGGAGTTAATGAATTTGTCAA
>JAYSPU010000364.1:0-4137 GCA_043721935.1 Bacteroidota bacterium
AACGATTGTACGGAATGGGAAACATACACGCAAAGTTACAAGCGACCAGCGAATCGATGATCGGAGCCATCGTTGTTGTACTCAACCTGATTAGGTTGGTGCAACAGCGCGGCTATACTTTTGTGCAAAATTTAATTTGTCAATTGAAAGTGTGGTTGCTCGACCTATTATTAAGAAGAAGGTTTGCGACTTTTTGAGTGAACCCTAATTAAGTTAATAAAGGCAAATTACTTCAGAAAGATGAATTGATACGGTGGCGATTCTTTCTTCAATAAAATCGATCTGTAATATTTCCTGATTGCCTTGCTTTTTTAAAAAAAATAGTCCACTTTTATAGTAGAGTAAACAAAGTTTATCCAAATTCCTTTTCATTTTTAACCACCTGATTTATGAAATTATCGAAACTACTTCTTCTTTTCAGTATGTCAATTTTCACACAACATTCACAAGCACAGGATCTCGATGTCGTATTTAACGTCTTAAATTACCACGGCGGTTATAACGTTAGTTGCAAGGACGCAAGCGATGGAAGGATTGAAGCGGTCATTGTAGGTGGAACAGCGCCTTATTCTTTTCAATGGAGCAATGGTTCGTTTAATAAAACGATTACAAATATTCCTTTTGACAGATACGATAACAGTTACCGATGCTGCTAATACTATGGTGACAAAGAGCGTAGAATTGTTAGAACCAAAACAGTTGAGCACTTTCCTGCTGCCCTCTAATTACAATGGTTATAATATCTCTACACAAGGAGGTGATAACGGTTCACTGGAAGCGAAATCAACAGGAGGAACCCAACCTTATACTTTTTTATGGAGCAATGGTAGTACTGAAGAAAAAATGGATGGATTAACTGCCGGTAGTTATTCCGTTATTGTCACTGATATGAATGGTTGCAGTACGATGGCAAGCCATTTAATGACACAACCTACTCCTTTACATATTGTTAGTATGATTCCTTCAAATTATAATGGCTATAACGTTCATTGTAATAAATCAGAAGATGGCATCGTAAACGTAACAATAAGCGGAGGCGTGCAGCCTTATGAATTCCAATGGAGCAACGGAGCAATGAAGGAAGATTTAGCCGGAGCAGGAGCCGGTACCTATGAACTCCAAGTGACTGACGCGAACAAAGTTAAAATCTATGGATCGGTTACTTTAACACAGCCTGCGTCACTACAGGTAATATTAACTCCGCAGGTTTATTCCAACGGGTTCAATTTAAGTTGTCACAACTGCGCCAATGGTCGGATCACCACTACTGTTACCGGAGGAGTTCCGGCTTACACTTATGTTTGGGAGGAAGGCGGAAACACAGCAGTAATTTCTAATTTATTAGCGAGGAATTACAAGGTGAATGTGACAGACGGAAACGGATGCATCGCTGTTAAGGAACTTGTATTATATGGACCGGAACGGGATGATTGGTCGTTGAATGGTAATCAAAACATTGATACCACAAGTTCATTCATCGGAACAACCGACACAAAGTCATTGGTTTTTAAAACGAATAATGTCGCTCAATTTAAAATTCAAGCGGACGGACAAAAAATTCTCAAGGGGATAACTAACGCAGATACGTTGAAGATTAATCGCATCATGCCTTTGGGCAATGATTCAATTATCCGGTTTGGAACAAGTACCCTTTTATTCAATAGTTTTTCCAATATGATTTCTTCAAATCAGACACCCGGATTCCCGTTTTTGGGTATTGGTATAGGGAATGCCGTTTATGCCAGGGGTAGCCATTCATTGGTAATGTGTAATTTCAGTCGGGTGGATGGGGCTAAAAGCATTACTTTAGGAACAAGATTAATTTCAACTGCGAATGAAAATCTTACCATAGGGAACGGGCCTATTGGTTCAAGTTTAATTAATAATACTGCGAATTCTATCTGGCTTGGATCAATGGGAACAATTCCTTCGATTGCAATTGTACAAGCAACTCAAGGAAACACCTTTGGAAATGTCGGGATAGGTACAACTTCACCGCAAGAAGCACTTCAGATTGGAAATGAATTCGTATTTCATAATGGAGGCGCGAAGGTGTTAGGTAGAAATTGGCATTGGAGCGGTTCACAAACAGAGTATTTGATTAATGGGTTTTCAAGCGAGATGCGGTTTGATAATGGTGAAATTAGCTTCAGGAATTCGCCAAGTGGGACAACCGGTGCTGCAATAAATTGGAACTCCGGCTTAATTATTAAAAACGATGGCAAAGTTGGAATTGGTAATCCGATAAGTTATCCCGGAAATTATTATCTATATGTGAAAGGAGGAATTCTTACTGAAAAAATTAAAATAGCTATAGATGGTAGTTCTGCATGGGCCGATTACGTCTTTAAAAAAGGTTATAAAAGAATGTCTTTAAATGAAGTTGAATCATATATCTCTTCTTATGGACATTTACCAAATGTTCCAACTTCAGAAGAAGTTAGTGCTAACGGACTCGATTTAAATGATTTTCAACGAATCCTATTAGAAAAAATCGAAGAGTTAACGTTGTATATGATTGAATTACAAAAAGACAATATAAAACTCAACCAACTTCTGTATTCAGCAATGAAAAAAACTAACTGAAATAAAAATAAGGGTTACATTCTTTATTCTAAGTATATGAAAACAGATTTAAGTTTGAAAATTATATTAGTAGTTATTTTCTCATTGAACTCGCTTTCAGTTTTCTCTCAATCTTGTCAATGGACACAAATTGCACCTGGAGATTGTTATCGTCTTGTACGGGTAGGAAACAATGTTTTGTATATCACTAGGAGAAATGATATTCTAAGAAGCATGGATAATGGTTTAATCTGGAACAACGCCAACTGGCCTGCGGGAATTTCCATTGCTACAGGTGCAACATATACACCACTGAATGGAGGAATATTTATGGTCGGTTCTATTGATGACGGAGTTTGGATGAGTGCCGATACAGGCTCTACTTTTTTCCAAACCGGAATAAGTACTACCGGATGTTCGTCGGAAGAACTACTTACCTTACTGAATGGTTCTGTTTTAGGGGTATTACATCAAGTAGGATGCGGAATGTATCACTATACTCAGAATTCTTGGCAATTTTCAGAAGGATTCACCATACCACTTGACTATGTGCAAAAATCGGTAGATACTTTGTATGCTGTTTCGGATGGTTATCTTTTGTTAAGTACTAATTTAGATAACGGATGGGTACCTGTAAATTTTGATCTTTATAGAGCAATTACTATAAAAAGTGATTCTCTTTATTTATTAAACAGTTCCGGAGAATTAATTGTCGCAGAAGCCAATACGCAGACTGGAGTGAATTTGCCCAATCCGCGCTCTACACCATTATTGAATGGGCTATTTAATGATATTGAATTTATTCCCAATACAAATATACTATTAGCATTAGAAGAGAATACCGGTCTCTATATCTCTTATGATTTTGGTTTTACGTGGAATAATTGTCCTGTCAATGGAGCGACTAATTATTATAAAATTACCAATGACAATAACCTTACATTTGTTGGAACAAATGTTGGTTTATATTCAATAAATTTAATAACAGATATAGCTAGAGAATCAAAAAGTTCTTTACTCATCTACCCTAATCCGGTGAATAGTTATCTTATTGTCAATTCAATTGAGCTTGTATCAACCATTGAAATTATTGATGTTTTAGGAAATAAATTGAAAGAAGAAATAAACTTCACTACAAATTTTCGTTTAGATCTTTCATTTTTACGGAATGGAATTTATTTTATTAGATTTTACGGAGAAAAAAAGAATACAGTTTCTGTTTACCGCATAGTTAAAATATAAATCTATTTATATACGATATGAAACATAACATTCTTTTACCTATCGCGTTGATTTACTTTTTCTTATTTTCTACAAAGTGCTTTGGACAGTTTGAAATTAATGACGAAGACACTAACTTTTTTTCAGTTGTAAACAAATATTATAGTAACTCAACTACCTGGAGTGATAGCGCAGAGGGCGGTTCACTATCGGAATTTAAACGTTGGGAAAATTTTTGGTTGAAAAGAATTGATGCAGATGGAAATTTAAACAATTATGTTCGCGCTTCTCATCAGATTGTAAATAAAAGGTATTTTCATAATAGCTTAAGTGCTCCGCAAACCCCTTCAG
>JAYSPU010000365.1:0-4398 GCA_043721935.1 Bacteroidota bacterium
GAAATGGAATAAAGATGAACTTAACTTAAAATCGAAAGCGGATTCAAACTGGCTAAACCTTTTCAAATAATTATATAAGATGAACTATAAAAAAATTGTCCCGGTTATTCTTAGACTTGTTGCAGCTATTATACTATTGCAAACTCTTTATTTCAAATTAACCGCACAACCGGAATCTGTCCAGTTGTTTTCAAAATTGAAAGTAGAACCATGGGGTCGAATCGGAACGGGAATTGTCGAATTGATAACTTCGATTTTATTGCTTGTACCGGCATCTGTATTGTATCGTGCTTTAATGGGTATTGGACTAATGTGTGGTGCAATTCTTTCGCATCTTTTTGTTATAGGAATTTCATCCGATGGTGATGGTGGTGAGTTATTCATTCTCGCACTGGTCGTATTAAGCAGTTGTTTTGTAATTTTATGGTTTAAACGAATTGAATTGATAGCTTTATTGGACAAGTTGTACAGGTCTTCTCACAGAAAAGCGTAAAGTTGAAATACTTTATTGAGTAAATCTTTTTGAAATAAATCTATGTGTACTGTTTTATATATTCCTCTTGAAAATGGTTTTATCATGTCGTCGAACCGTGATGAGAACCCGCTAAGACCTCCGGCTTCATTACCTATGAAGCTGTCGTCTGATTCTCTACGATATTTATGTCCGGTTGATGCAAAAGCAGGAGGTACGTGGATAGGTATAAACAGTAATGACGATATTTTGATTGTGTTGAATGGAGGTTATGAAACGCATCCGTTTGATGTATATGGCAAAAGCCGCGGATTAATTGTAAGTGAGCTTTTGTCAAAATCAGTTTCTCTTTCAGATTGGAATAAAATTGAGTTGGACGGAATTGAACCTTTCACAATGGTTGTTAAAACAAAAAAGTCATTGCAGGAGTGGGTGTGGGACGGACAAGTTAAATATCAGGTTGATTATGCATTAGACAAACCTGCCATCTGGTCTTCGTCTACATTGTATACCAAAGAAATGAAAGAAGATCGGAAGGAGTATTTTTTAAATTGGTGGAATAATGTAGAGGAAAAAAGCACTGAATCAGTTTTAAATTTACTCGAGTCGAATCCTGATACTGTCAATGGTTATGTAATGAATAGACAAGGACGTGTACAGACATTGTCAATTGCCATTATTGAACAAAAAGAGAGTTCAGTTAGTTTCTTTTATAAAGACATTTTGAATTCAAATCAAAAACTTCAGGATTTTGAACTTGACTAAATCAAAACGAAAAGTTAAATCGTTCATGATCCGGTTTTCACATTGGGAATATTGGAGTTCAACGATTATTTATCTGCCGTTGATGCCTGTTTTATTTTATAGAATGGCAAAGGCAAGAAGTATGTTTGTTTTCAATGCTGTCAATCCGGGAATAGAAAACGGCGGATTTACAATGGAGTCCAAGTGGAAGATTCAAGATACGGCAAACAGCAATCTGTTTCCTAAAACACTTTTAGTGCATCCGAAGGATTCTTTCAAATCAATTCTGCCGGGAGTGAAGTCGAATTTTTATTTTCCAGTCATAACCAAGCCTGACATTGGAGGAAAAGGAAGAGGCGTAGTGATCATAGAGAATGCTGAAGATCTTGAAAACTACCATTACAATTGTCCCATTCCTTATCTTATTCAGGAGAAAATAAATTATCCTCTTGAAGTAGGCATTTTTTATGTCCGAATGCCTTATGAAGCGACAGGAAAAATTACCGGTATCGTACAAAAGGAATTTATAAAACTAATTGGGGATGGCTTTTCCTCAGTTCTGAAATTGATAGATTCAAGTCCCCGGTACTATTTGCAATCTGAAGTCCTGCAAGATTTGTTAAGTGCTGAATTTATAAATCGGATTCCGGTGAAGGGCGAAATAGTTTCTGTGCTCGATATTGGAAATCATGCACGCGGCTCTATGTTTCTGGATGTTTCCGATCGTTCCACAAAAGCATTAACTACTGTCATGGATGAACTGGCAGGCAAGTTCGAAGGATTTTATTTTGGTCGCTTTGACATTCGGTATCAAAGCTGGGAGGAATTAGAAAAAGGCGAACATTTCTCAGTAATTGAATTAAATGGTTCAGGAAGTGAACCCACACATATTTACGATTCTGCTCATTCTATTTTTCATGCATGGAAAGTGATTCTTACTCACTGGAAGTTGCTTTTCAAAATTGGACAAATCAACAACGAACGTGGAATCGAATACATGAATTTCAAAGAAGGAATGAATATGTTATTCAATCATAGAAGAGTTATGAAGTCACTCGATAATTTTCAATTCAAAAAATTAAAAAGTTAATTGAAGTTGTTCGTTAAACGTCTAAATTGAGAATAGATCCGTTTTATTCTTCAGGCGAATTCTGATATATTTTTTCAATCCGCTTGTCCGGTATCAACCACATCAAGGCAACCAGAATATAAAGTCCTCCTGCAATCCATTGACTGTATAAGGTTGAAGCAATTGCAATAACATAGAGGATAGGTGAGGCCTTACCTTTAAAATCGCTACCAATTGCTTTTGCAAGGCGTGAATCTTTTCCATGATTAATAAGAATCAATGTCTGTAAAATGTAATAAGCTATACCGGCCATCAGCAGTATGACACCATACAAGGCAAGTGTTTGTGATGAGAAACTATTTTCACCCATCCAGGCAGTTGTAAATGGAATAAGCGAGAGCCAGAACAGCAAATGTAAATTCGCCCATAAAATTCCGACGGTTACTTTCTTAACCGTTGACAACAGATGATGATGGTTATTCCAGTAAATGGCCAGATAAATGAAACTCAGCAGGTAACTCAGGAATAGAGGAATTAATTCCTTTAGCGCGCTCTATTCTCCGCTATGTGGAACTTTTAATTCCAGTACAATAATCGTTTGATAATTGCAAGTACGCCATCACTTAAGGCTTCTAATCGGTTTTTATTCATCTATTATGTTTTAAAATATAGTCAGCAACATGATTTGTAAACTATTGTTCATGCAAAGTAAAAGGAATTTAATACATTAGTCTATCAATTAACCATTTTATTCGATTCAGCATTAATACTCTTTAGACAAATGAAAACAAAATTCTTTTCTCTGTTTTTTTTAATTGCATTAATGGGTGAGGCACAAACGTCCGTTTATAATCCATTTCCGGAGGTTAATGCTTCCTGGAATGTGCATTTTTCTTTATCATGTTTTACCGGTTATGCGGATGAAAGATATTCTATTCTTTTTTCAGGCGATACGCTTTTAAATAATCAAGTGTATCATAAACTTACTGTTCCCTATGTTGAATCGTTTACCTCAGGAGTGTGTAACGGAATTGGTAGTGGATACAGAGGTGCAATTCGACAAGATTCATTATTAAGAAAAGTTTTTATTGTAGCACCTTCTGATACATTGGAACAATTACTTTTTGATTTTACTATGCAGGTAGGAGATACTATAAAAGGTTTTCTTTCCAGTGCATTCAGCCCGGAAATTGTGCAATCGGTAGATTCGGTTTTGATAGGCAGTAATTACAGGACTCGTTGGAATATTAATCAGTGTTACAATGTTTCATTGATTGAAGGCGTGGGATCAACTTATGGTTTGATGGTACCTTCTTTTGGTTGTATTCTGGACGGACCGGATTATTCAATAAGTTGTTTTCGACAAAATGACATTACTCTGTATCCGGATGCCAATTCTGATTGTCAACTGATCGATCATATTTATTCAATCAATGATCAAAATAAAATACGCGTTTTTCCAAATCCATCGGTGGGTTATTTTAATATTGAAAGTAATAATGTGAAGGAAGTTTATTTGTTTGATGCTTTTGGTAAAATAGTTTCACCTGTTTTATTTGCAGGAGATACCAATATCAAAGTAACACTTCATCAGGAAGGAATATTTTTTCTAAAATTGCTATTTAATGATGGTAGTTTTCAATTCACTAAAATTGAAAACTATCAGAATTAAAGATTAACGACTAATGGTTTTTATTTTGCACGATAAACAACACTAAATTAAGTTCCTGATTGATGATAGAATTATACCTTGAAACAACGTTGTTGATAATCAGGAACCTAAGTCGGAATGACCTTGTGGCTTTTCATGAATATAGATCTAATCCTGAAGTAGCAAAGTATCAGGGATTCGAACCAATGTCTGTTGAGCAAGCGGCAGATTTTATTCGTCAGCAGGAAAATACATCAGCAGTTGCATTCGGAGAGTGGAAACAATACGGAATTGAAGATCGAAAGACAAAGAGGCTGATTGGTGATTGCGCTTTGAAAGTATATGATAATGGAAGCTCCACTGAAATGGGAATAACTATTTCTCCTTTATTACAAAACAAAGGATATGCAAAGGAAGCTATGAAAGCCATTGTGCAATTTTTATTTGGAAAGAATGGAGTCA
>JAYSPU010000366.1:0-16254 GCA_043721935.1 Bacteroidota bacterium
TTAAATCTTACGATGTCAGATTTTCTCCTTTTCACGAAATATTTTAGAATGGATATCCAATGGCCAGACTTCCGTTAATATCTCCGATTCCAAACTTATGATTCGGGTAAACCCAACGTTTAGTTGCAGCCAATGCAGGATCATGCAATTTGACTCCACCATCAAGTCTTAAGATAAAGAATGAGAAGTTAAATCGAATACCTGCGCCACCGCCAATTCCTAGTTCTGATACAAAGTGTTGGAATTCGAATTTACTTCCCGGCCTGCTGCTGTCTTCGTTTCGTGTCCATACATTTCCTGCATCAATAAATGTCGCGCCTTCCATTATAATTCCATTTGGGAATCGAATGAGTTCTGTTCGGTATTCGATATTTGATTCGAGTTTTATATCACCACTTTGTTCAATGAACAAGGTCTTTTTGAATGAACCGGGTCCTAAGGTTCTGGCACTCCAGGCTCTTACACTATTCGCACCTCCGGAGAAAAAACTTTTTTCAAACGGTAGTGATCTCGAGCCACCATAAGGTAGGCCTACACCTGCAGCAATCCGATAAACTACCGTGTTGAACGGATTTACATAGTGATGGTAACTTACATCTATTTCATATTTTGAATATTCAGAAGGATTATATTTTGCACTGACGGCGCGATAAGCAGCCTCAAGATTGGTTCGGAAATAATAAAAGTTTTTTGACTTGGTCAGGTTTTGATCTGTATAAATAAACGTTACGTGTGTGCCGGAAATTACGTGTGTGTCGTAAGTGTACAACAAACGCGGATCGCTTAATCCTTCCAGTTTATTTCTGAATGCTGTGGAGAGTGATACATTAACCGAGTTGATGTCAAGCGGATAAAAACTCGCCCTCCATCTTTTTCCCATTGTCCAGTTGTAACTCAATGATAGATTCGAAACACTGCGTTTATAGTCGGGTCGGTCCTGAATGTTGTAACCCAGATTGATATTGGTTCTTGGATTTGAATAGGGTGATATTTTACGGACAAGAAAATTTGGCAATAAAAATTTCTTTATCGTTAATGTGACATCCGGTCCGACTTCTAATGAATTGAAAAAGAGCAATTTCTTTTTATCGATGCTGTCGGTAAAATTTGGTATTGCTTCCAATCCGAATTTAAATCGGAACTCAAGCATTTCAGCTCCATGAAAAGTATTTCGGTTTCGATACGATGAACTTATTGCTGCTCCAAGGTTTCCACCTGTATTGGTTGTCTGAAGTTCAAATGTGATGTCTTGTTTGTCGGACGGTGTGAGTTGAATGTTGAGGTCCAAAAGATTTTCTTTCTGAACACTGTCATATGGAACTTCTTTGAAGTACAAATTTATAAATTTGAAAATATTTAAATCCTGAAGGCGGCGATATGTATAATCAAGGTCGCGCTGAAAATAAATATCACCGGAATGAATAAACAGGTTTCTAATCAACACTTGATTACGAACATAAAATGAATGTGCAGTTATGAAATAGTAGCCATTCGAATAGACAGTATCAGTAGGATAGGAGGCCGCCGGATTTTTAGGATTGTAATCTGTTTGTATATAAATATTTCGAAGTTTATACGCTTTGTGATTGAGAACAGGATTGTTTCCAATCAATGATGGGTCTACGTTTTCATTGATGCGGTTGACATATAAATAAATATCAGCCTGATGATTTCCGAATCCGGTATCAATTTGAAAAGTAATATAGTTTTTATTAAAAAAATAATAACCTTTGTCTTTCAGCTCTGCTGTAATCTTTTCCCTTTCTCTTTCCAAAGCATCTTCATCGTATCGGGCACCGGGAATTAACAACGATTTTTTCTGGCAACTGTTGATTAACGGTGCAATTGCAGTGTCGGATGTTGCATAGTTTAAGGTTCTGATCGTGTACGGTTGATTGTATTTTATTTTATAAATAACCTTCGCTTTTTTTCCTTTTGCGACAAGACTATTGGTGACTACACTTTCAAAAAAACCGTTTTTCTGAAGGTATAATTGAAGTTGTTGTTTCGAACGCTCTGTCATATCAGAATCTACGATCGAAGGTTCTTCTCCAATACTTTTTAACCAGTTGTTGAATTTGCTTTGTTTTCCATAAGTACCCAGATTGTATACCCAAAGATGGAATCGAAATAAACTTAGTATCTGTCGGTTAGGTTTTTGTTTAATAAATGACTCTAGTTTGTCTTTGGGAAGAATCGTCGTGTCGGTTTTAATTTCATTTTTCACCAACAAGTATTTTCCTTCCTTAATATGACGTGCAGGGTTGCAGGCGAATAAAGCGAAAAGTAGTATGAAAGAGTAAGAGTGTTTCTTTTTTAAAAGCACCGGCAAATCAATTCTAATTCTGTTTGGGCAAAAATAGTACAATTCGGCTGCAATGGAGAAGCTGATTTATATTCGATTCAACATTCGATGTTCATAATTATATGTCGATTATTACTAATGCTGCGACGTCTTCACCAACCAAACTTCCAATGGCGATTCCCATTCCACCCATTCTGACGGCGCAAAACACGTGATCGTCAATTTTTTTAATGATTGGTTTTTTTGTATTTCCTAATCCCATAATGCCACTCCAACGCATGTCGATTTCAAATTTTGTATTAGGAAGTATCATGGTGATTAAAAGGTGATCAAGATGTTCCTGAATGTTTTGAGTGATACTCATTTCCTGGGTAAACTCCTGACTAAAATTCAGGTTTCGGCCACCTCCAAGTAAAATGCGGTCTCCGACATTTCTGAAATAATTATACCCATGATCATAATGGAAGCTGCCTTTGATTTTTAATCCGTGGATAGGTTTGGTAATCAGCACCTGTGCACGGGCCGGCTGAACATCTTCATCTGGCAGAAATTGCTTTGCAAAACCATTTGTTGCAATGACAACACTTCGGGTTTGAATCATCTCCTCATTTACCTGAATTGTTACTCCTTTTTCAGTTGGAACGATAGATTTTACCATGGCTCCATTCAGAACTTCGATTCCCTGTTCTCTCGCAAGATGAAGGAGACTTTGCATCATCATTCCGGTATCGATTTGTCCTTCACCTTTGTTATAAATGAGATGTTCTACTCGCTGAAAGCCAAATGAGTTTATCTGCTTATTTGAAGTGGAGTAAACATCATCTAATCCTGTAATTGACTTTAAGTACTGATTAAACAATGGAAGATGATCCATGCAGGACGAATAGGTGACTTCATCCTTAGACGTGAACAACTCATAACCACCTAAAGGTTCATATGCCAACAATTGATCGCCAATTCTAGATCGCAAACGTTGAAGACCTTTCCAGCGCCTTTCAACCAATGAAAAAACATCATCTTCTGAATGTGATTTTAAATCTTCAACTAATTCAGAAGCACTTCCATAACAAGCAAATCCTGCATTTCGTGTACTTGCTCCGTAAGGAAGCATTCCGCGTTCTAAAATAAGTATATGTAAAAGTGGAGAACGTTCCTTGAGCGAAATAGCAGTGGATAATCCAACAATTCCACTTCCGATGATTACAACATCAGGTTCACGGATAAAAGTAGATTTTTCCCAAAAGCTGAACATCTTTCCAAAAGGGAAATAAAATTCGTTAACAATTTATTTACTGTTGATGCCTTTGATCAACCAGGTGGAGAATATCGGGCTCGAACCGACGACCTCTTGCATGCCATGCAAGCGCTCTAGCCAACTGAGCTAATCCCCCGTTTATTTTGACTCCCACTCACTCTCAAACTGACACTAATACTCACACTCAGACTCTCATAAAACTTAAACTTCATAAATTTTATTTCCTCAAATACCCCGTAAAGAAACCATTACTTTTTGATTCCTGCAAAAGTGTTGGTGCCTGTTGTGCTTTTTTCTTATACTTGTTTACTAATAAAACCAGCAAATGAAAATATCCTTGCGTGCTATTACTTGTTTTGGCTTATCAACTCTAATATGGATTACTTCTTGCGGTCCGGGTGATCATAAGACAGAAGTTCAATCGTATCTGGAAGGTTATAATAAAACGTATAAGGATTTATACACTGCCAGTAGTCTTGGACAATGGGAAGTGAATACACATATAATTGAAGGCGATACCATGAATGCATTTCATTCAGGTCAGGCTGATGAAGCTTTCGCAAAGTTTACAGGTAGTAAAGTAAACATTGATAAAGTTACCGGTTACCTGAAGTGGGAATCAGAACTTACTCCTATACAAGTTAAACAGCTTAAGAAAATTCTATATGCAGCAGCTGCAAATCCGGAGAGTGCTGATTCTATTGTCAAGCGTTTGATCAAAGCAAGTACTGCTCAAACTGAAAAACTGTATGGTTATAAGTTTATGCTCGACAATAAGGAAATCACTCCGAATGATATCGATTCTATTCTGGCAAATGTAAGTGACACTGCAGTCAGAAGAAAAGCCTGGGAGTCTAGTAAAGCCATTGGAGTGGATTTAAAAGATGGACTCATTAATTTGCGTGAGTTGAGAAACAATGTTGTGCAGGGTTTAGGGTATTCAGATTTTTTCTCCTATCAGGTTTCTGATTATGGTATGACAACTGATGAAATGATGCAGTTGCTCAAAAAGTTTAATCAGGAATTGTTTCCATTGTATAGTGAATTGCATACTTACATGCGTTATGAATTAGCAAAAAAATACAAAGTGAAAGCGGTTCCTGATTATATTCCTGCTCATTGGTTGAGCAATCGTTGGGGACAGGATTGGTCAGAGGCCGTTAAAGTAGAAGGACTTGATCTTGACAGTGCGTTGAAAGATAAATCTCCTGAATGGATTGCAAAACAAGGAGAGAAATTTTATGTGTCTCTTGGTTTTCCTGCTTTGCCAAAAGTTTTCTGGGAAAAATCAAGTCTGTATCCTGTTGCAAAAGATGCAGGCTATAAAAAGAATACACATGCTTCGGCCTGGCACATGGATCTGGATAAAGACGTGCGGTCTCTTATGAGTATTGTTCCAAATGCGCAGTGGTATGAAACAGTTCATCATGAATATGGTCACATCTATTATTATTTATCTTATAGTAATCCGGATGTTCCTTATGTATTACGCGAAGGTGCCAATCGTGCTTATCACGAAGCGTTGGGAAGTATGATGGGACTTGCTGCTATGCAAAAACCATTTGCTGCAGGACTTGGCCTGGTTAGTCCCGATACTAAAATCGATGAGACGAAACAATTGTTGAAAGACGCTTTGCATTACATTGTCTTTATTCCATGGAGTACAGGAACGATGAGTATGTTTGAACATGATTTATATGCAAATCATTTACCTGTTGATCAATGGAACAAACGCTGGTGGGAATTAGCAAAAAAATATCAGGGAATTGTTCCGCCAAATGAACGCTCTGAGATGTATTGTGATGCTGCTACAAAGACTCACATTAACGATGATGCTGCTCAGTATTATGATTATGCATTAAGCTTTATTCTGCTCTTCCAATTGCACGATTATATTTCTAAAAATATATTACATCAGGATCCACATGAAACCAATTATTTCGGCAATAAAGAAGTTGGAAAATTTATTGAAGATCTGATGCGGCCGGGAAGCAGTGTAGACTGGAGAAAATTGCTGAAAGATAAAACAGGTGAGGAGCTTTCAGCTAAAGCAATGCTGGATTATTTTAGTCCGCTTATGGGTTGGTTAAAAGAACAAAATGCCGGCAGAAAATACACTTTAACTCAACCTGAGTAAACAGTAAACTATCTTATTGTTATTCCCTATGAATAAACAGATGATCTGTCATGTCGTAATTGCTTTGTCTTTATTTTCTTGTACGTCCAATATACCTGATGAGAAGAGAAATGAATCAGCAACTCATAAGGATATTCTTTCAATGAATCCTGATTCCAACAATACATGGATTTCTCGAGTATTCTCAAATGGAACAGGATATGGTTATGAAATTATAAAAGATGGAAGGGTATTTATTTCTCAGCCTTTTATTCCTGCTGTTCAAGGAAATATTTCGTTTAGTACTTCAGAAAAAGCAAGTAAAGCAGCAGCGCTGATTGTTTTTAAACTGCAGCATAATCAACTTCCGCCGACAGTAACGAAAGAAGAACTGGACAGTTTAGGTGTGTTGAATTGATAAGCTAATTGGTAATCTGCCAACGTTTATACCAGTATTGAAATACGATTAAGCCCCAGATTCTTGCCGGAGAGTCTGCCGGATTAGAGGAAAATAATTGCCTCTTGAGTTTTTGTATTTCCTCGTAATTAAATAAGCCTTGATCACGTATCGTTTGTTCAGACAATAAATCGTCGTGAATTAGTGCGTACATTTCTTTCTTAAACCATTTTATCAATGGAACTTCAAAGCCTTTTTTTCCTCTTGTATAAATCTCAGCAGGCAATTCATTTTTAAAAGCATCTTTGAGAATTTTTTTTCTGCCGTTCTTGTCAATTTTTGTATGAATAGGTAACCGCGTTGCAAAATCAACTACTGTATAATCGAGAAATGGAACACGAACTTCAAGAGAATTAGCCATTGACATTAAATCGACTTTCATCAACATATCATTGACCAATACCATTTTCAGATCGGTGTACAATACATCTGAAATATCTTTGTCGTTTTGAATTCCGGAAAGTAATTCTGACTTCCTGGTATTGTATTCCTGAAAAGATTCCATTGAAAAAAGTGCGCCGACTTTCTTTTCATTTGCATATCCTGCCCATTGCCAATAGCGATCTGCAGGTGACAAGTTTAATCCACCGGCCATTCTGTTTGCTTTTCGAATCAGGTCAGTGAACTTTCCCGATCTGGATTGTGGCAAATGTGAAATCAGTGGAGAAAGTAATTTAAGCGCTTGAATTGCCATTCCGCCAGAACGAACTTTTAATTCAGCTTCGTGTTTGTTATAACCACCGAAAAGTTCGTCAGCTCCGTCTCCGCTTAAAGCTACCGTTACATGTTTTCTGGTTTCCTTACTGAGAATAAAAACATTCAATGCAGAAGAATCTGCAAATGGTTCGTCTATGTAATCGAGCGTGTCAAAGACGTGGTGGAATAAATCATCGTTGGTTAATTTGAAAACGGTATGATCTGAGCCAATTTTTTTTGCAACCAGATTAGCAAATTCAGTTTCATCGTAATGAGGTTCGTCAGCAAAACCAATGGAAAAAGTTTTCAGATGCGGCGTATATTCTGATGCAAGAGCGGAAACAATGGATGAATCAATGCCGCCACTCAGAAAAGAACCAAGAGGAACGTCTGAAATCATTCGTCTTTTAACAGCTGCAGAAAGTAATTCTCTCAATTGAGCCATTTGCTTCTCATACGACATGGAATGAATGGCTTCAGTAGCATCATCTTTTTGCGATGGGTGATGAAGATAATAATATTTTTCTTCCGTTATAGTGGCCGTGGGTAAATGAATCGATAATGATGTTCCCGGTTCCAGTTTTTTTACTCCTTCAAATATCGACGATGTTCCAGGAATGTAATTCAATTGTAAATAGGAAAAAAGGGAAGCTCTGTCCAGCGTGCGTGGAATTCCCATTTCCATTATTGATTTCATTTCGCTGGCAAATAATAAAATGTCTTCGTTCTTATAGTAGAGTAGTGGTTTGATTCCCATCCGGTCACGGGCAATGAAAACAGTTTTTTCTATCCTGTCGAAAATGGCTAAAGAAAAAAAGCCGTTTACTTTTTCAACGCAACGTTTTCCATCGATGATATAAAGGTAGAGTAACACTTCTGTATCACTCGTTGACTTCAATTGAAAACCATGTTCATTCACATACTGAATGTGCTCACGATAATTGAAGAACTCACCATTAAAAACTATTTGATAGCGACCGGAAGCATCAGTCATCGGTTGATTACCTGCTTCACTCGTGTCTATAATAGAAAGACGACGATGTCCTAAAGCTACATCCTCGTCTTTATATATTCCTTTTGAATCAGGTCCTCTTTTACTCAGACATTCAGTTGCCTGTTCAATCTTCCCTAAACGTAACCGCCCGTTATTATTAAAAGCTATTATTCCGGCGATACCACACATGTTGTCAGTTGGTCAGTTGTCAGTTGGTTAGTTGTCAGTTGCTCTGTAAATAGCATACTGACTTCAAGTGTATATCTCATCGCTGATCGCTGAGAATCACCTACAAGTGAATGCACTCTCCATACGCCTCAGCTACAGCTTCCATAATGGCTTCGCTCATGGTAGGATGTGGATGTACGGTTTTTATAATTTCATGTCCTGTCGTTTCAAGTTTTCTGGCAGCAACAACTTCAGCAACGAGTTCTGTTACATTAGAACCAATCATGTGTGCACCTAACCATTCACCATACTTTGCATCAAAAATCACTTTGACAAAACCTTCCGGATTTCCTGCTGCTTTTGCTTTTCCCGATGCAGAAAAAGGAAACTTGCCTACTTTAATTTCAAAGCCTGCATCGATTGCTGCTTTTTCTGTGTAACCAACAGATGCAATTTCCGGCTGACAATACGTACAACCCGGAATGTTTTTATAATCGATCGGTTCTACATGTAATCCTTTGATTTTTTCTACACACGTAATGGCTTCATGTGATGCAACATGTGCAAGGGCGGGAGTATTGATGACATCACCGATTGCATAGTAACCCGGCATGTTCGTTTGATACCAATCGTTCACTACAATTTTACCTCGGTCGGTAATGATACCTACATCTTCTAATCCGATATTTTCAATATTCGAAGAAATACCTACAGCAGAAAGTACAATGTCTGCTTCAAGAATTATTTCTTCTCCTTTTTTGTTCTTCACTTTTACTTTACAACCTTTTCCTGTCGTGTCAACCGATTCTACGGTCGACTCCAGCATAATTTCAATGCCTGACTTTTTGAATGAACGACCCAGTTGTTTAGAAATATCTTCGTCTTCAATAGGAACGATGTTCGGCATGAATTCAACGATGGTGACTTTTGTACCAATTGAATTATAGAAATAAGCGAACTCAACTCCGATTGCTCCTGATCCAACAACAACCATTGTTTTTGGCTGATCTTTTAAAACCATCGCTTCACGGTAACCAATTACTTTTATTCCGTCTTGTTTCAATCCGGGCAATTCGCGCGAACGTGCACCGGTTGCAATGATTAGATGTTGAGCTTGTATGAGTTGTGTTT
The DNA here is from genome assembly GCA_043721935.1 of Bacteroidota bacterium. Lineage (GTDB taxonomy): Bacteria > Bacteroidota > Bacteroidia > AKYH767-A > 2013-40CM-41-45 > JADKIH01. The sequence goes on from JAYSPU010000366.1 coordinate 9,123, forward strand.
TTCCGTCTTCGCTTTTTACTTCAATTGATTTCCCTGCTTTTATTTTTCCAAATCCTGCGATGACATCAATTTTATTTTTTTTCATCAGAAATTGAATGCCTTTGCTCATGGCTTCAGCAACGCCACGACTACGACTGATGATTGCCGGAAAATCTGCCTGAATGCCTGTTGCTTTCACACCATATTCCTGAGCATGCATTAAATATTCATAGACCTGCGCACTTTTCAATAACGCTTTTGTTGGTATACAACCCCAGTTAAGGCAGACGCCACCAAGCTCTGATTTTTCAATGACTGCTGTTTTAAAACCAAGTTGCGCAGCTCTGATTGCTGCTACATAACCACCGGGGCCACTGCCCAAAACGACGACGTCGTAATTCATTTGCTAAAGATTTCGGGCGAAGGTACGAAACTCACGTCATGCTACAAGTTGTCGATTGACTTCCTTTTCAACTTTGGGAGTCAATGAAATGGACTGATTCATTTTATTAAATGTTTGTAAATCAGAATTTTGAGCATGAATAATTTTGTGGATTCCTTCCTGAGTCGTTGTTGTTTCATCTCGTTTCTAAAGAGTACCTTTGATTCATGGCTGTTCATTTTACATTTTCCAGTCCTTATCCGGTAAGTCATTTCGTTTCAATCGAAATGCGCGTTGATGGCATAGAAGGCGATGAAGTTGTTGTCCGATTACCGGCATGGCGACCGGGACGCTATGAGTTAGGAAATTTTGCAAAGAATATTCGCAAATGGCAGCCGTATAATCAGAATGGAGAACCACTTTCTTTCCGAAAATTATCGAAAGATTCCTGGCAGGTGCAAACCGATGGAGCAAATGAACTCATTGTAAAATATGATTATTACTGCGCACAACCGGATGCCGGTGCATGTTATGTTGACGATGAATTGTTTTATATAAATCCTGTGCATTGTTGTTTGTTCATCACTGAGCGTATGCACGACGAATGTATCGTTACACTTAATCTCCCGAAATCTTTTCAGATTGCTTCTTCTCTTGAAAAATACACCGATCGTAAACTAATAGCAAAAGATTATCATGAATTAGTGGACAGTCCAATAATGGCTAGTCCTTCTTTTCAAATGCGTAGTTATACGATTAAGGATGTTCGGTTTTTTGTTTGGCTTCAAGGGGAATGTTCACCGGATTGGGAGCGAATTCTAACAGACTTTTCTGCTTTTACCATTGAACAAATGGAAACGATGGAAGATTTTCCGGTTAAAGAATATCACTTTTTGATTTTGGTTTTACCATACACTTATTATCATGGAGTGGAACACCTGAATTCAACAGTTTTGGCAATAGGACCGGGAACTAAATTAATGCAAGATGAAATTTACGATGACCTGATTGGCGTTGCTTCGCATGAATTATTTCACTCCTGGAATGTAAAGGCTATTCGTCCTGCAGAAATGGTTCCTTATAAGTATACAAGGGAAAATTATTCCAAACTTGGATATGTTTATGAAGGTGTTACTACCTATTATGGCGATTTATTTCTTGCTCGTTCCGGCGTATTTACTTCGAAACAATTCTTTGAAGAAATAAGTGTTCGTTTGCAAAAACATTTTAATAATCCGGCGCGATTCAATTTGTCCGTTGCAGATTCTTCTTTTGATACATGGCTGGATGGATATACACCCGGCATACCAGGTCGAAAAACATCTATTTATGACGAAGGTTGTATTACAGCATTAATGACAGATCTTATTATCCGTAAGGAAACGGATGGTGACAGTTCACTGGATGATGTCATGCGACTTTTATATAGTGATTTTGGAAAAAAAGGAATTGGATACACCGATCAGGATTATATTGCCATTGTTGAAAATGTAGCGGGAATTTCTCTCGCCGAATTTTTCATCGATCATGTCTATGGAACTGAGGATAAACATGAGCTTTTAAGCAGACTGTTATCATATGCCGGTTGTGAGTTAAAACAATTGCACTCAAAATCTGAAAGCGAACGATTCTTCGGATTTAAATGCAAGCAAACAGATACACAATCGACTAAAGTAAGTGCTATCTATCCGCAATCACCTGCTTTTGAAAATGGATTAGGTCTGGAAGATGAAATAGTTGCCATCAATGAAAGCAAGGTTGAAAATAACATAGATGAACTTCTGCGAAATGTCCGTGGACAGAAAATTATTTTAACCGTCATCAATCCCATGCGTCGTCTAAAAGACATTGCACTTGAACACGATGGAAAGGAATATTATCCTCGTTATTCAATTGTTCGCAGTGAATTCGCTTCACCGGAACAAAAACGTTTTTTCAAACAGTGGATGAAGAAGAGTGATTTACTCGTTGAAGAGTAACCGATATTCTGTATTCAGTAGGGAATAGTTTGCAAACTATTCCCTACTGAATACAGACTACTGATAACAGATTGCATATTATTAACAACCACCCAATGAAAACCATTATCAAATCAGATAAAGCACCTAAGCCTATTGGTCCATATAGCCAGGCCGTTCGTGTTGGAAATACTCTTTATGTTTCCGGACAAATTGCCATCGATCCTTTTGACGGTGAAATCATCACCATTAATATTATTCGGGAAACAAGTCAGGTTATGATAAACATTGGCGCTGTTTTAAAAGCAGCCGGAATGGATTTTAATAATGTTGTAAAAACAACGATCTTTTTGAAAGACATGAACGACTTTGAAGCAGTCAATGAAGTGTATGGAAATTATTTCAAAACAGATTTTCCTGCACGTGAAACAGTTCAGGTTTCCAAATTGCCGAAAGATGTGAATGTGGAGATTTCTGTTATTGCTTTTGATAAGTAAAGCGTATTAAGTATTAGGTATTAAGTAACAGTACTTAGTACCTAATACCTAATACTTGATTATAACGTCAACCTTGTTTTTTAATAACAAACCACGTGAAAATCCTCCTTCTCGACAACTACGATTCATTCACTTTCAATCTTCTTCATTTATTGGAACAGTTTGATGGTGTTTCGGTTGATGTTTTTAGAAACAATGAAGTAGATGTCACGGTAGGAAATCAATATGATCGTTTTGTCCTTTCCCCCGGTCCCGGAGTTCCGGAGGAAGCAGGAATTTTGAAGTCATTGATCTCTACTTATTTCTCGGAAAAGAAAATATTAGGTGTCTGTCTGGGTATGCAAGCCATTGCTGAAGTAAGAGGTGGAACGTTGATCAACATGAATGAGGTTCAACATGGTGTTGCCCGAAAAACGATTATTCAACTACCTTCGGATGCTTTGTTTTATAATATTCCATCGGGATTTAAGACCGGTCGCTATCATTCCTGGTGTGTTCAATCGAATGAATTACCAACTGAATTTAAAGTGACAGCAACGGATGAAAATGATGTAATCATGGCTTTTTCACATGAAAATCAGCTTATTAGAGGCGTTCAATTCCATCCTGAGTCAATTCTTACAGAATTCGGGAAGCAGCTGATAGCTAATTGGTTAACACTGTGCTAGCGACTGAACATTTGAAGGCTTTTCACCGTATTTAAGAGACAAATTTCTATTCTTATTTATGATTATTCTAAAGTTTGGCGGAACCTCTGTATTGAATGCAGAACGAATTAAAGGTGTTTACCGCATCGTTACGGATTTACAGAAAAAAAACAAAAAAATCGGCGTCGTCGTTTCTGCCCTTGGTGGCGTAACGGATGAATTGATTCGCATGAGTCGGTTAGCGGCTTCTCGTAATGAAGATTACATAAACGTTTTTCAGGAAATCCGGGATCGTCATCAAAAAACGGTAAAGGAATTAGGACTGAATCGCGATAAAGATTTACATGATTTTCTGGAAAGCGCTTTTGCTGAATTGCATGACATTTTGCATGGCGTGTATCTCGTTAGAGAATTGTCGTCTCGTACGCTTGATTTTTTAAGCGGACATGGTGAAGTTTTATCTGCAAAAATAATAGCCAACTATTTTATTTCTCAAAAAGCCAACGCTGCATTTTTGGATGCACGTAAAGTCGTTCGAACCGATGAACATTTTGGTTCGGCGCGTGTCGATTTTAATACGACGAATAAGAACATACGCACACATTTTGCAAAAGCAAAAAATATAGAAATTATTACAGGTTTTGTTGGTTCGACTGCAAAAGGTGAAATGACTACACTTGGTCGTGGAGGATCTGATTACACCGCTGCTATTTTCGGTGCTGCAGTTGAAGCATCAGAAATTCAAATATGGACAGACGTTAACGGTGTCATGACTGCCGATCCGCGAAAAGTAAAGAAAGCATTTTCAATTCGCTCGATGACCTATGAAGAAGCCATGGAAATGTCGCACTTCGGTGCTAAGGTAATTCATCCGCCAACCATTCAACCGGCTTTGGATAAAAAAATTCCGCTGCTGATTAAAAACACTTTTCATCCTGAACATCCGGGAACATTTATTTCTACAAAACCTGCTGATCAGGATTTTCTAATTAAAGGAATTACTTCTATCGACAATGTTGCCTTGCTAACTTTGCAGGGTAGTGGTATGGTCGGTGTCGCCGGAATTTCTGCTCGTTTGTTTAATGCGCTTTCTTCTGCAAAGGTGAATGTGATTTTAATTACACAAGGCTCTTCTGAGCATACTATCAGTTTTGCTGTTAAACCGGAAGATGCTAATGTTGCACAAGAAGCCATTGATCACACTTTTCATCTTGAAATCCGTGCACGTTTGATTGACAAAGTAAGAGTAGAAAAGGAATTGTCCATCATTGCTGTCATTGGTGAAAACATGAGAAATACTCCCGGTGCTTCCGGAAAGTTATTTCAGGCACTTGGTAAAAATGGTATCAGTGTAGTCGCTACTGCTCAGGGTTCGTCTGAGTTAAATATCTCGACTGTCATTCATAAAGTGAATCTTGGTAAAGCATTGAATGCTTTACACCAGGCTTTTTTCCTTTCGGATGTAAAATCGCTTTCTGTCTTTATCGTCGGATCCGGATTAATTGGCAGTACGCTGATGAAGCAAATTGAAACGCATCGCGAATATTTAAAAAAAGCAAATGCATTGGAAATTGTCGTTGCAGGAATCAGTAATTCGCGCAAAATGATTTTTAATGAAAATGGAATTTCTGCTGCACGTTATAAAGAGTTACTTGAAAAGTCAGGAGAAGAAATGGATGTGAATTCATTCATCAAAAGAATGGAAGAGATGAATTTGTCTCAATCTATTTTTGTCGACTGTACATCAAGTGATAAAATTGTAGATTATTATCAGGAAATCCTGGATAAAAGTATTTCAATTGTTACGCCGAATAAAATTGCAAATAGCGGTTCGTATGCTCGTTACAAAAAATTACGTGATACTGCCCGTCGTGCCAATGTTCGTTTCTTATATGAAACCAATGTTGGAGCGGGATTGCCTGTCATTAATACCTTAAATGATTTGCTTACCAGTGGTGATCGTATCATTCGAATTGAAGCTGTCTTAAGCGGAACATTGTCTTTTATTTTCAATAATTTTAAAAGTGGAAAATCTTTCACCAACATTGTGCTTGAAGCAAAAGAACGTGGATATACTGAACCCGATCCTCGGATTGATTTAAGTGGAATGGACGTTGCGCGAAAATTATTGATTCTTGCACGTGAAACCGGACTTGAATTGGAATTGAAAGACATTAAAATTGGAAAGTTACTTCCTGTGTCATGTGAAAAAGCAAAAACTGTCGATGCATTTTTTGCTGAATTAAAAAAGAACGACAATCATTTTGCTGCCATGGTTAAGAAAGCTGAATCAGCAAAACAGGTCCTTCGGTTTATAGCAAAATTGGAGAATGGAAAAGCGTCGATCGATTTACAATCGGTTGGTTCAGATCATCCTTTCTATAATCTTTCAGGAAGTGATAACATTATTTCATTTACGACTGAACGATATAACGAACGACCATTAGTCGTAAAAGGTCCGGGAGCAGGAGCAGAGGTTACAGCAGCAGGCGTTTTTGCAGAAATCATTAGCATCAGCCGTTACTTCGAGTAATTTTTTTTGCGCACTAAACGTTTAAAAATTACCTTGTCTATTATCCCTATTCCTGAAAATGAGAAAAAATAAAATTACCGTCTTTGCACCGGCAACTGTTGCTAACATCGGCTGCGGATTTGATTCAATGGGTCTTGCTATCGATGCACCCGGTGATTTTTTAACCGTAGAGTTTAACGATATAAAAAAACTCATCGTTAAAAAAATAACCGGAGAAGGTGGAAAGCTTTCAACGGACCCTACCAAAAATACTGCTACCGTATCGATTCAGGCATTGCTGGACAGTTTGGATCTTCAACAAGGATTTACCGTTTCACTGGCGAAAAAAATGCCTTTGGGAAGTGGTCTTGGTTCAAGTGCGGCTAGTTCAGTTGCAGGAGCATTTGCAGTAAATGAATTGCTGGGTCGTCCTTATTCCAGAGAAGAACTCATTCTGTTTGCAATGGAAGGTGAACGCATTGCTTGTGGTGCAGCGCATGCAGATAATGTTTCTCCTGCTATGTTAGGTGGAATCGTTTTAATTCGTTCGTATCTTCCTTTTGATGTGGTTAGTTTACCCGTCCCTAAAAAATTAATGGTCGTTGTGGTTCATCCTCATGTTGAATTGCTGACGAAAGATTCCCGCGCTGTCGTTCCTTCTAAATTACCGATTAAAGATGCCATTGCACAATGGTCCAATACTGCTGCCCTTGTAGCCGGATTATATGCAAATGATTATGAATTAATCGGCCGTGCAGTCGAAGATAAAGTAGCAGAACCATTTCGCCGGGCTTTTATTCCGGCATTTGATGAAGTAAAACTTTCAGCTTTACACAGTGGTGCATTGGCATGCAGTATAAGCGGTTCAGGTCCTTCAGTTTTTGCATTAACAGATTCAGTTGTTGTCGCAAAAAAAGTAGCAGCTGCAATGAAGCGTGCATTCGCAAAACAAAAAATAAGTTCTACTGCCTACGTTTCCAAGGTAAATGGAAAAGGAGTAAGAGTTGTTCGTTAATCAATTTTAAAATACTTCGAAGTGAAATTTTATTCTACTAAAAATAAGTCGCTTACCTATTCGCTAAAAGATGCTGTGTTATTGGGATTGCCGCCTGATAACGGATTGTTCATGCCTGAATTTATCAAACCGTTGGATGCAA
>JAYSPU010000367.1:0-5588 GCA_043721935.1 Bacteroidota bacterium
GCCTGCCCGAATCACCGCGGCGACTGGTATTTTTCAGGAAATTATCCGACACCCGGTGGCAACAAGGTCGTGAGTAAAGCGTTTGTTAATTACGTTGAAGGAATTAACGAACGAGCTTATTAAGGGGTATAAGATTAATAGACTAATAGATTTATGGATTAATAGATTGGTTACTGAGTGAAGCCGAATTGATTGATTACTTCCATAGCGATTTAAAAATTCCCTCTGCGCCCTTCCCGAACTCCGCATTCAAAAACTACTCTTTCGCAAACTGTCTCAGAAATCGCACGTCATTCTCCGAAAATAATCGCAAATCTTTTACATCGTACTTCAGCATAGCAATTCGCTCAATGCCCATTCCGAAAGCGTAGCCGGAATATTTCTCCGGATCAATGTTGCAATTTTTCAAAACATTCGGATCAATCATTCCGCATCCCATAATTTCCAACCATCCTGTGTACTTGCAAACATTACAACCTTTGCCTTTACAAATGGAACACGTAACATCCATCTCAGCAGAAGGCTCTGTGAATGGAAAAAAAGATGGACGCAAACGAATTTTTGCATCAGCTCCAAACATTTGCTGTGCAAAATAAAGTAAGGTTTGTTTTAAATCGGCGAAGGAAACATTTTCATCAATGTAAAATCCTTCTACCTGATGAAAGAAACAATGTGCTCGCGCAGAAATTGCTTCATTGCGATACACTCGTCCCGGTGCCAATATCCGTAACGGTGGTGCAGATGATTCCATCACTCGCACTTGAATTGATGATGTATGCGTGCGTAAAGAAACAGCATCCTTACCGTCACCCTGACGAATAAAAAAAGTATCCTGCATGTCTCGTGCAGGGTGATTCTCAGGAAAATTCAGCGCTGTGAAATTGTGCCAATCGTCTTCTATCTCAGGTCCGTCTGCTACTGTAAAACCAATGCGTGAAAAAATTTCTATGATCTGACTTCTTACCAATGAAATCGGATGACGTGAACCTAATGCAACAGGATCTGCAGGTAACGTAAGATCCAGTTGATTGGTAGCGGTTGAAGCAGATGAATCAAATACTTCTTTTAATCCACTAAGTTTTTCTTCCGCTTTAGTTTTTAATTCATTTACAACTCTGCCAAATTCTTTTCGCTCGGAAGTATCAACGGTTTTCATCTCGGCAAATAATGCAGCGAGAATTCCTTTTTTACCAAGGTATTTTATTCTGAATTGTTCAACTTGTTCAGCTGACTCAGCAACGAATTCATCAATTTCATTCAGGTAACTATTAATTTTTTCTTGCATTTGATTATCCGTTTACCGGACGACTTTTATTTTCATTCGTATATCGGTAACAGGACGGTCACCCTGTGCTGTTGGTGCAGCAGCTATTTTATCTAATACATCAAGTCCTTCGACAACTTCTCCAAAGATAGTGTACGCATGATCCAACCATGGTGATCCACCGATGGTGCTGTAAGCTAATCGTTGTTGTGCAGTCAATTTGATGCCTTGTTGCATTTCAAACATATTGATTTGTTCCAATGTCAATACTTGTCCTTGCACAATATAAAACTGACAACCGCTGCTGGCTTTTTCGGGATTTTCTGTTCGAGCTGCGCAGATCACTCCTTTTTTATGCATAAGTGTGTCTACAAACTCTGCCGGAATGGTATAACCGACGTCACCATTTCCCAACATCATTTCAGGTGGTGCATACTTGGATTCAGGATCACCACCCTGAATCATAAAATTCCGGATTACGCGATGAAATAATAAACTGTCGTAAAATCCTTCCTTGGCTAACTTTACAAAATTGTCGCGATGCATTGGAGTTACATCGTACAGAAGGATTTTCATATCACCGTAACTGGTGCTAATGAGGACCATTCGATTGGTTTTTACCTCTTCGATTGGTACTTTTTCTGTCGTCTTTTTTGTTTTGGTCGATTTCTGGGCAATAATTCCACCCGAAACTGTTAGAAACAATGCAGAAATGAGAACTATTTTCTTCATTTTAGTTTACTTTTGCTTTTGGCTGATTGCCCACAATATTAACCAAAATCAAATGAATAAGGAAAAGCATTCCGGTTTTAACTACGTCTGGCTATTTGTTGGTTGCTTTTTAGCAATGACTTTTTTTGCCTGTAAAAAATCAGGACCGACTCGCGCACTCGTTACGGTAGTGGATTCGGCAGGGAAAGCAGTTCAGGGTGCGACAGTTACGCTTTGGCAGGATACAGCTGTCAATCAAGTCAATCAGGTGAAATCCAGTTTACGGGTTTCAAAAGTCAGCGATGCTGCAGGTAAAGCTTCCTTCGATTTTCAATTGGAATCTTTTCTAAACATAGAAGCCATCAAAGGCGCAGATACCGGTCGATCATTTATTCGACTTAAAGAACATGAAACGGTGACGCAGAAAGTTAATCTGTAGTTGTTTTGATGCAGTTGAAGTTTTTCAACTGAAGAATGTCCGGACTTTATCCTTCCAAATATTCAATAGCTGCTTGCTTTAAAAGCAGATCCTGTTCTTTTAATGTAAGCGGAGGTAATTTTTGTACCAATTCCCAAGTTGGCCAGCCATCCTGATCGTGTCCTTGTAGTTCATAATAGCCGTATTGACTTAAAAGCTTGCAAACGGCAATATGCATCAGATCTTGTTTTTCATCTTTTGAAAATTTCATCGGACCTTTTCCGAGCTCTTGAATGCCAATCAGAAATAAAATAACCTGAAGATCAGGTGGTTCACCGTAGGTTTCAGACAACCGAATGGTAAGTGCTTCCCATTTTTCTTTTAAGTGCAATAAATCAACAGCATCCATTGCTCAAAAGTAAGAGTTATTTTCACGGATTCTTACCTTTGCCGCCCCTTTCCTATACGACGTGAGAAATTTTTACCTTAAGCTTTCTGTATTTTTCTTTTTTCTGGCTTTTGCAAGCTGTGAAAAATCAGTTGCACAGGAAAAAACCGGTCGACCGGTTGATGTCGTTTTTTGCATGGATCTAAGTAGCAGTTCAAATGGCTTGATTGATCATTTGCGGAATAACATGTGGAGTTTTTGGTATTTTTTTAATCGCTGTAAGCCTCAGCCAAATTATCGTATTGGTCTGGTTACGTACGCACGATTTAGTTATGGCAAACAAAACGGTTATTCAAAAGTGATGGTAGATCTTACTACTGATTTCGACAAGATGAGTAGTGTGTTATATAAAATTCCGTCGCGCATTGAAAAAGGAGATCAATATGTTGGTGCTGCTTTAAATGTGTGTCTTACCAAGGTGAATTGGTCAAAAAATCCGGACGCATTGAAAATTATTATTCTGGTTGGAAATGGTGATGCGACAACAGGTTTGGTTGACATCGATCTGATCATGGATAAAATTGTTGCAAAAAAAATCATCGTAAATACCGTTTATTGTACTGTACCCGGCGAGCGAAAAGCAATAAAAGGATGGGAAAGAATTGCACTGAGAGGACATGGAAAAATCTCCACCATAGCGATTAAGAACCGTTACTTCGATCGACTAAATGGATTTGATCTTCAAAAATTCAGAGCATTGAATCGTCGGTTTAACAACACTTATTTGTATTATGGTCAAATCGGTAAATACAGGAACAGATTGTTACAAGAAGCGGATAACAATTCTTATATCTCAAATACTGAAGGCTACCGGTATCGCTCATTGTATAAAATCTCCGATGACTACCAGCGAAAAAATGATAACTGGGATCTTGTCGATTTGTATTATCGAAATCCCGTTGGTTTTATGGACGTCGATCGGATAACTATGAATGATTCCTGCAAAAAGCTGAGTAAAGAACAGCTCAAGGCCTATATCATTTATAAAAAATACGAAAGAAGAAAATTGTCTGCAATGATGGCAGAGATGATTACGAATAAAGAATTGAAAGACCGGGAAGAAGGAAAAAAAGTTGCACGCAATATGCCAACACTTGATCTCGTTTCTTTAAAATTATTTCGTGATCTTCTAAAAGAAAACGGTTGCGAATGCCCTAATATGGAATAGTATGTCAGGATGGAATAAATGGATCTTTGGTGGATTAGGATGGGCACTCGGCGGGCCGATTGGCGGCATCCTGGGTTTTGCATTGGGTTCTGTTGCGGAAGATTCTAAAGGCTATCAGCAAACATCAAGCGGCACCTATAACAGGGTGTTGCCAAATGATTTTAGTGCAGCTTTACTTGTCTTGTGTGCAGCAGTAATGAAAGCCGACAAGCGCATTATGAAATCGGAACTAGATTTTGTGCGTAATTTTTTTTCACGACAATTTGGTGAAGCCCATTCTCAGGAACGCATGTTGTTGTTGCGTGAAATATTAAAACAAGAAATTGCAATCGGACAGGTTTGTGAACAAATTCGCCATCATGTTGATTCTCCTTCACGATTAGAATTGTTGCATCTTCTTTTTGGATTGGCTTCTTCAGATGAAGAAGTAGGTGAACATGAATTGCAAACCATTCAACAGATAAGTTATCTCATTGGAGTTTCTCCGCGTGATTTTGAAAGCTTGAAAGCCATGTTTATTCGGAATGTGGATTCGGCTTATACGATCTTAGAAATTGAACGAAGTGTAACAGATGAAGAGATAAAAAAAGCGTATCGTAAAATGGCTCTTAAATATCATCCTGATAAAGTACATCACCTTGGTGTAGAATATCAGAAGGACGCTCAGGAGAAGTTTAAAAAAATTAATGAGGCGTATACGCAAATTAAAAAAGAGCGCGGCATTTCCTGACCTGCACTAATATCAACGCATGAATTATCTCGACATTATTCTTTCTGTTTTTTTACTTGCGGGAGTTGTGCGTGGATTTCTCAAAGGATTTATTTATGAAGTGGCAGTCTTAGGCTCATTGTTTCTTGGGTATTACCTGGGATTTAAATTTGCCGATACAATTGCACCGAAGATTCAGAACATTATTCACATTGACAGAGGCACGCTGCATTACATTTCATTTTTTATTATTTGGTTGGCAGTGACCATTGGGATGATCTTTCTTGCAAAACTTTTCACGGGTTTAATTGATATGGTTGCATTAGGGATATTTAATAAAATTGCAGGAGCTGTTTTTGGTTTGCTTAAACATTTATTAATAGCCGGATTGGTAATTTATTTTTTCAATAAACCGGATACGAAATACAAATGGCTGGATCCTGATACAAAAGCAGAGTCAAAGTTGTATTATCCGATTCTTAATGGGGCGAAAAGTGTGATGCCGGGGATATAAAATTTTAAACGCGGAGGACGCAAAGTACACAGTGGTTTTTCTCATTGAATTCGTTGCATACAAACATTCTTTCGTTTCTAATTTGTACTCAAAAATTTCCCACAGATATCACAGAGTACACAGAAACTGCGCACTTTTAAATACAAATGTTGAGGTTTGAAAAATCGGACACTTAATTGCTCCTTCTGACAGTTCTGGTTTATAACCGTATGACATCATTATACTTTCCGGCTTCACTTTTCTTTTCATGGTTTCGGTATTTTATCGCGCTCTGTTTTTTTTTAACGCAAAGAACGCTAAGTGCGCTAAGGGTTCAATCTTAATCCAATCTATTAATCCACTAATCTATTAATCTA
>JAYSPU010000368.1:0-1730 GCA_043721935.1 Bacteroidota bacterium
TTTGTCAAATTAAAGATCAATGCCGAATCGGGTTTTGATTGTCTGAACTACCTGTTGTCATTTACTGATGTTCCGGTAATGGTAGATGCTAACGAAGGATTTAAAGACGTAGAGGAATGTATTCAATGGTTAGAGCGCATCAAAAGAATGCCGTTGGTTTTGGTTGAACAACTACTTCCGGCAGCTGCTAAGGAAGAATCTATTTATTTAAAGAAACATTGTCCCTTTACAATTTTCGCAGATGAAACAGTAACAGACGAGGCCGATTTTGATTACCTCACTAAAAGTTTTGATGGCATCAATGTGAAGTTGATGAAAGCCGGAAGTTACCGGAATGGAATCCGTTTGTTGAAAGAAGCAAAAGCGAATGGCCTGCAAACAATGATTGGTTGTATGGTTGAAACTACCTTAGGCATTTCATCGGCAATGAATTTATGCGGACTTACCGATTACAATGACCTTGATAGTTATTTGCTTTTGCGTGAAGAACCATTCGGATTAGTAAATGAATCCGGAGGAGCATTATCAATTGCAAAACGATAAGGTAAAGCATCACTTTCCTGACATCTTGTCATTTATTTTTCTATGGCTTCGTGTTTGACTTTAGCCCGGAAACATATTTTATGGATTCCTATTCAAAAACAATCATTGAAGCAGTTGAGAAAAGTCAGAATGCAGTTGTCAGGATTGATTGTTTCAAAACGGAACAGAATAAAAGGGTAACATCGGGTTCCGGGTCCGGATTTATTTTTTCAAGCGACGGATATTTGTTCACCAATGCACATGTGATTCACTGTGCTGAAACCATTCGCATACATTTAATAGACGGAAGAGAAACTGAAGGGTTACTGGTAGGATCAGATCCGGATAGTGATCTTGCCGTAATAAAAATCTACGAGCACAATCTGAGTGTTTCTAAATTGGGCGAATCAACTGATTTGAAAATCGGACAACTGGTTATTGCTATAGGAAATCCTTTGGGATATCAGCATACGGTAACAGCCGGAGTGATCAGTGCTATGAACAGGTCACTACGAACTACAACCGGCCGTATGATCGACAATGTCATTCAAACCGATGCTGCATTGAATCCGGGAAACAGCGGCGGACCATTAGTCAATTCAGATGGAGAAGTGATTGGAGTGAATACTGCTACCATTTTACAAGCGCAGGGATTGTGTTTTTCAATTAGTATTAATTCGGCGAAAGACATAGCGAACCAATTGATTCGTGAAGGAAAGGTTCGGAAATCGTATATCGGTATCAACATGCAGGATATAAATCTGCATCACCGCATGATCAATTTTCATAAGCTGTCCAATAAACGTGGAGTTTTTGTAACCGGAGTTGAAAAAAACTCCCCCGCTGAATTGGCCGGATTAAAAGAGGCCGATATCATCATTCGTTTTGATGAAAAGGAAATAAACAGCGGCGATGAGTTATTCCGTTCTTTAAATACAGAAACGATTGGGAAAAAATCGATGCTTACCGTTATCCGGAATAACAACGAGCAAATTCAATTAGTTGTGACACCGCTCGAAAGAGGACGATAGGCAAAAGGATTAATAGAATAATAGATTGCCGGATTAATTAATTTGATTGAAGAATTTAAGATTCGTAAATACCCTTCTGCGAGATCTCCGCGCAATCACCGGGATCTGCGGGACAACATAACCGACGTTGATTAATTAATGCGAAACGATTTTTTCTCCCACAGAATACACAGATCT
>JAYSPU010000369.1:0-10780 GCA_043721935.1 Bacteroidota bacterium
CTTTAGGAACCTTATTGGGAGTTCGGGATCTTTCCTTATTTATTCGTTCCAAAAACAAACACGACTGGATTTTCGCACACATGACTGGTATGGTAGCGGCCTATATTTCAGCCGTTTCCGCTTTTTCAGCTGTCAATTTTAATTTCGAATGGATGCCGCCTGTAGTTCAGTGGTTATGGCCGACTATCATTGGCGTTCCATGGTTAACCGGATATTCTCGTGCTTATCGGAAAAAACTAGGAATCACAAAACATAGCACTGATGTCACTTAATGTCGTACTTCCTTCACACTATTTGATGAACCATTTCAATTTGAATGGAAATTTTCATGCATAAACGGATGAGTTAACCAAGTCTGCCTTCCATAATATATGATTTCGCCATAAAATCAGTTAATAAACTTCCATTTTACAATCGATCTTTTAAACTTCTATCCTACCTTTGTCTCAGAAATTTCAGAGTAAAATTTATGGACAGGTTCTCATATCTTGGAAATGCCGATGTCAGTCAGATCGATGCATTGTACCAGGACTTTTTAAAAAATCCAACATCGGTTACTGATAGCTGGAGAAAATTTTTCGACGGCTTTGAATTCGCCAGAACGAATTACGAACAAAGCATACCGTCAAAAAAGCTAAGTGGGGATTTTCAAAAGGAATTATATGTCATTAACCTTATAAACGGTTACCGGACACGTGGACATTTATTTACTAAAACTAATCCTGTTAGGGAACGTCGGCAATACACACCAACGCTGGCGATTGAAAATTTCGAACTGACAACAGCAGATCTCGAAACAACATTTCAAGCAGGAACTTTAATTGGAATTGGTCCTTCGAAACTAAAGGACATCATTGCTCATCTTGAACAAACGTATTGCGCTTCTGTCGGTGCTGAATACAAATACATACGTACTCCGGAAATTGTAGCATGGCTGGAAACAAAAATGGAGAGTTGCAAAAACACTCCTGAATTTCCAATTGAACAAAAAAGAAAAATACTTTCAAAACTTAACGAAGCCGTTGCATTTGAGAATTTCCTTCACACAAAATTTGTCGGGCAAAAAAGATTTTCTCTCGAAGGAAGTGAAACATTAATACCTGCATTAGATGCAGTAATTGATTGCGGTGCCGAATTAGGAATAAAAGAGTTTGTAATCGGCATGTCGCATCGTGGCCGTTTGAATGTATTGGCAAATATTTTAAATAAAACATACGCGGAAATTTTCACAGAATTTGAAGGACTGGAATACGATGAACATGCATTTGCCGGAGATGTAAAATATCATCTTGGTTTTTCGACTGACGTAGAAACACAAAACGGAAAAAAAGTTCACCTGAGTGTTGCTCCCAACCCTTCCCATCTTGAAGCTGTTGATCCTGTCGTACAGGGAATTGTAAGAAGTAAAATAGACAATACACCGGGTGGTGATGAGAATATGATTGCTCCGATTTTAATTCATGGCGATGCAGCCATTGCCGGTCAAGGTGTCGTTTATGAAGTCATTCAAATGTCTTTACTACGTGGCTATAGAACCGGCGGAACGATTCACCTGGTTGTCAATAATCAAATTGGTTTTACTACAAATTATATCGACGGACGTTCGAGTACGTATTGTACTGACGTAGCGAAAGTAACGTTATCACCGGTTTTTCATGTGAATGGAGATGATGTAGAAGCCCTGGTTTATACGATTCAACTGGCGATGGAATTCCGTCAGAAATTTCACCGTGATGTTTTCATTGACATTTTAGGATTCCGCAAGTACGGACATAATGAAGGCGATGAACCTCGCTTTACTCAACCTTTACTCTATAAAGCCATTGCTGCTCATCCTAATTCGCGTGAGATTTACAATGACAAATTATTAGCGCACGGAGAAGTTGAAGCCAATCTTGCCCGTGAAATGGAGAAGTCATTCAAGGAAATGTTAGAGATAAGTCTCGATTCAGCCAAACAAGTTCATGAGAAAAAAATAACACCGTTTTTCGAAGGTAGCTGGAAAGGACTCAGGATTGCAACTGCGGCAGATTTTAAAACCAGCCCAACAACCGGTGTCGAATTAAAAGTTCTTAAAACAATCGGTGAAAAAATAACTGCACTTCCAACAGATAAAAAATTCTTCAATAAAACAGTACGTCTTTTCGAAGAAAGAAAAAAAATGGTACGGGATGGAAAAGTAGATTGGGCAATGGGCGAATTACTTGCATACGGAACATTGGTCAACGAAGGATTCCCTGTTCGCTTCACAGGACAAGATGTTGAGCGAGGAACATTTTCTCATCGTCATGCTGTTGTTCGGATGGAAGATTCAGAAGAACAGTACACTCCGCTAAATCATATAAGCAAAGAGCAATCGCCATTTATCATATACAATTCTTTGTTGTCTGAATATGCAGTCTTAGGATTTGAATATGGTTATGCGCTTTCAACACCAAATTCACTCGTGATCTGGGAAGCGCAGTTTGGAGATTTTAATAACGGTGCACAAATTATTATTGATCAATACATCAGCTGTGCAGAAGACAAGTGGAACCGTATGAATGGTATTGTAATGTTGTTACCACACGGATTTGAAGGACAAGGCGCAGAACATTCCAGCGCCAGACTTGAGCGCTTCCTGGCTTTGTGTGCAGAAATGAATATGCAAATTGTAAACTGCACAACACCGGCTAATTTCTTCCATGCATTGAGAAGACAATTGAAACGCCCATTCCGAAAACCACTGATTGTCTTCACTCCAAAAAGTTTACTACGTCACCCACGATGCGTTTCAACTTTTGATGATCTTGCAAAAGGAACGTTTAACGAAGTAATTGACGATGCAATTGCATCTCCTTCGAAAGTAAAAAAAGTTGTACTATGTTCAGGAAAAATTTATTACGAATTGCTTGAACAACAGGAAAAGAATCAACTCGATTCAATTGCAATCGTCAGACTTGAACAGTTATATCCTTTACCAATTGATTCAATAAAAAAACTGAAAGAGAAATATAACAAAGCAACTAAATGGGAATGGGTTCAAGAAGAACCTGAGAACATGGGAGCATGGGCCTACTTATTAAGAACGCTTTCTCCACATCTGTCTATAACAGCTATTTGTCGGGAAGAAAGTGCAAGTCCGGCTACAGGAAGTCATAAAACGCATGAACGCGAGCAAAGCGCTATAATCAAAGCAGCATTATCCATTTCATAATTTTACAATCAAATTTATCATGGCAATAATTGAAATGAAAGTCCCAAGTCCTGGCGAATCTATTACAGAAGTTCAGATATCACGCTGGATTAAAAAAGACGGATCTTATGTAGAGAAGGATGAAGAACTGTGTGAAATAGATTCTGACAAGGCCACGCTAACATTAAATGCTGAAGCATCAGGAACTTTAAAATTAATTGCAAAAGAAGGAGAAACGATAGATGTTGGTTCTGTTGTTTGCTCTATCGATACGAGCGGAGTAAAACCGGCTGTATCAGAAACAAAATCAGTAGAAACGATACCGGCAGCTGCTCCGAAAGCAAAAACTGAAACAGCAGCTGCAAATGCAAGCGACAAATCTTACACAAGTGGAATTCCTTCTGTTGCTGCTGAAAAATTAATGCGCGAGAAAAATATTTCAGGAGAACAAATTAACGGCTCAGGTAAAGGTGGTCGTATTACGAAAGCGGATGTACTTACAACGCCTTCACTTCCTTCACTTCCTGTTTCAAAATCGGGAAGCAGAACTACACGCCAGGAAAAAATGTCAATGCTGCGAAAAAAAGTAGCGGAGCGATTGGTGAGTGTAAAACAAGAAACGGCCATGTTGACTACTTTCAATGAAGTAGACATGACTGCTATCATGCAAATTCGTAAAAAGTATAAAGACACTTTTAAAGAAAAATTCGGAGTGAATCTTGGCTTCATGTCATTTTTTACAAAAGCCGTTTGTGAAGCCTTGAAATCATTTCCTGCAGTCAATGCACAAATTGATGGCGATCAGATTTTATTTCATGACTATTGTGACATTGGCATTGCTGTAAGCGCACCTAAAGGTTTAATGGTGCCTGTAATTCGAAATGCAGAATCCATGTCATTGGCACAAATTGAATCGAGTATAATTGAATTAGCAACTAAAGCGAGAGACAGTAAGCTTTCAATGGAAGAAATGACGGGAGGAACTTTTACCATTACCAATGGTGGAGTTTTCGGATCCATGCTTTCTACTCCTATAATCAATCCGCCTCAAAGCGCAATCCTTGGCATGCACAACATCGTTGAACGACCGGTTGCAGTGAACGGACAAGTTGAAATTCGTCCCATCATGTACGTGGCGCTTTCGTATGATCACCGAATCATTGACGGAAAAGAATCAGTAGGTTTTTTAGTAAAAGTAAAGCAGATGCTGGAAGAACCTGTTCAAATGATGTTTAGTGGAAACGATCCGGTTAAAAGTCTGCTCGGCTTATAGGTTAGTTTCGACTACAATCAAACTTTAATCTAAACGAATAGCCATGCGAGTCTTCGTTGCCTTTCCTATTGATGATATCAATGCCCAAAAAATAAATGCAGTGATTTATCAAAATGAAAAGTTAGACGGAATAAATTGGACACCTGTAGAAAACTTACACCTCACGCTTTTTTTTATTGGTGAAGTGGATGAAGCAACTATTCCTGAAATTTTAGTTGCGATGGAAAATGTTTGTCGTCAACTCAAATCATTTACTCTGTCATTCGATCGTTTCACTACAAAAGGAAAACCTACAAAGCCTACTATGGTATGGTCATCGTATGAAAAGAATGAATCATTTTCTCAAGCGAATAAATTATTTGAAAATGCTTTTCAATTTTTAAAGATGAATCAATCAGCGTATAAAGATCCGATTCCGCATTGTACATTAGGCAGAATTAAATCGAAAGAAGAGGCAACAAAAATTGATTTTCCCCTCTCAAATCTACCGGAAAAAATGCAGGTTCATTCAGCAGGATTGTGGCAAAGTACAGGAACGATCTATAAGAGAATAAAAAATTTCGAATTCACGCTTCAGTAAAAAATAATTTTTCTGAAATAATTTACAACGATTCAGCAACCACTTCTTTCACTTCGGGAATCAGTTGTTTAAGTAAATTCTCAATGCCTGATTTTAATGTAACCGCTGACGAAGGACAGCCACTGCAACTACCTTTTAAAACTACGGTAACAACACCATTATCAAAAGATTTAAAATGAATAGCACCACCGTCTTGCTCAACAGCAGGTCTGACATACTCTTCCAAAGTTTCAATGATTTTTGTTTCTAATCCGGATGCAGTCTTTGTTTGCAAAATCGTATCGTCTGCTACCTGTTCAACAGGCCCACGAAACACAGGATCACCGTTTTGAATATACGTACGAATGAATTCACGAATAATTGGCATAAGATCAAACCAATCTAAATTATCCTGCTTAGTAACTGTTATGAAATTAGTTGTAATAAATACACCGGAGATTCCTGAAAAAGCGAACAATTGGTTTGCTAAAGGGCAATTGGTTGTTTGTTCCTTTGAATTGTATTCAACACTACCCTCTTCCAGAAGAAAGCTGTTCAGCACAAATTTCATTGAAGCCGGATTCGGCGTAGATTCAGCGTAAACAGTAACAGCACGTTTAATTTCCATACTGTAAAAGTACGGTCTATATTTGAAATTCAGACATCTAACGAATAAAAACATCGTAAACATATTTTTTCTTCGAACAGCCTGAATACTTACTTTTACGTTTCAACATCCATCACTGAGTTTATTGATTTTCACTCGAAAGTTGAACTGAATTGGACTGATTTTGTTTAAATTTAGATTATGCAAAAAAAAGCAGACTTTTTAATAGTCGGATCAGGCATTGCCGGCTTAACTTATGCATTAAAAGTAGCCGATCACGGAAGTGTATTAATCATTACAAAAGCGAATGCAGATGAATCGAATACTAAATATGCACAAGGCGGAATAGCAGGAGTTATGCAAGGACCTGATTCAGTCGAAGAGCATATTCAGGATACCTTAATAGCTGGAGCCGGATTGTGTGATGAAAAAATTGTACAGATAGTTGTTTCCGAAGGACCGAAACGAATAAAAGAAATTATTGAATGGGGAACACGATTTGACAAAGACACCAATGGTGAATATGATTTAGCAAAAGAAGGCGGGCATAGCACACACAGAGTATTACATTATAAGGATGCAACGGGGAATGAAATTGAAAGAGCATTGTTGTCTCAAATAGAACAGCATCCGAACATAACAGTATACGATCATTATTTTGCATTAGACCTCATCACACAACATCATTTGGGAGATGAAATAAAAAAATCCACTCCGGGAATTGAAGCGTATGGAATTTACGCTCTCAACCTGAAAACCAATAAAGTTGAAACTATTCTTTCTAAAATTATTTTAATGGCAACCGGAGGTATTGGACAAGTATATAAATCCACTACCAATCCAATCATTGCCACAGGCGATGGAATTGCCATGGTGTACAGAGCAAAAGGAAAAGTCAAGGACATGGAGTTTATTCAATTTCATCCAACAGCGTTGTACAATCCAACAGATCATCCTTCTTTTTTAATTACTGAAGCTGTACGAGGAATGGGAGGAATACTACGAAAGAAAAACGGCGAAGCTTTTATGCATAAATACGATGAACGAGAATCACTTGCATCTCGTGATATTGTAGCAAGAGCAATCGATGCTGAAATGAAAGTATCAGGTGATGAATATGTTTATCTTGACTGTCGTCATTTGAATAAAGAATCTTTCATCGAACACTTTCCAACCATCTATAAGAAATGCAATAGCCTTGGCATTGATATAACGAAGGATATGATCCCCGTAGTCCCTGCAGCACATTACATATGTGGAGGAATCGAAGTGGATGAATTCGGAAAAAGTTCTATTCAAAAATTATATGCTGTTGGAGAATGCAGCAGTACGGGTTTACACGGTGCCAACAGACTAGCATCGAATTCACTTTTAGAAGCATTGGTATTTTCACATCGTGCAGCACAGGATTCCATTGCAAGTATTAGCAGTTACAACTTTACGAGTGGCGTCCCGGATTGGAACTCCGAAGGCACAACACAACCGAATGAAATGATTTTGATTACATCCAACTTAAACGAATTACAAAATGTAATGACCAATTATGTCGGGATTGTACGATCTGACCTTCGATTAAAAAGAGCATTAGACAGACTTAGAATCATCTACGGTGAAACAGAAGCGCTTTATGAAAGGACTATAGTTTCAACTAAGCTTTGCGAATTAAGAAATTTGATTGCAGTTGCTTATTTAATTGTAAAATTTGCAATGGCAAGAAAAGAAAGTATCGGTCTACATTTTTCTACAGACTACCCACCTATCTTGCAAAATGAAAATTCAAAAAAAATGTCCTTAAAACCCTAAAGGATGTTTGAAATTTTTAATCGTGTGCATCTAAAAACACAATCCCTAATTCAATTCAAAATTTATTAAAAGGCAATTTAGATATTGTATTTACCCGGAGCAAGTATACCATGAGGATCCATTACCTTTTTAATTTTCTGTAAAAGCAAATGAAGATTTGCATCGTATTCAGGCAATATATCAAAAGATCCTGAACCGGATCGGTACGGAAAAAATCCTTGAGCAGCTAAAGTTGCATAGCATTTTTTCTTAAATGCATAAGCCCTATCCATTTCATCTTTCACGTTTGAAAAAGTAATATTAGAAATCAGAATAAACGTCCGCGGATTAACAGCAGTAAGTGTTACGCGAAATTCATAATTCGCTTCCTGAAATAAATCAGATAGTATCTTAATCATCAGATCAACTGATTTACTATCAGACGGACATACAGCATTGATCCATTCGAAAAAATGAGTGAGAGAAGACGCTTGAATACTTGCGGATGTAATTGAATCGTTATTCAGCAGAGTTCGAATATGATCATCAGTAGGAACACCTTTCTGAAGATCGAAAACACTCTTCACTGCATCGTAAACAGGAATTTTCAATACACGTTCAGCAATACGAAGGAGTTTCAACCGAAACTCATTAATAAAAACTAACCGATAATTGTTACAATACTTTCGAAAATACTGTTTGATTACTTTTTTCTTGGCATTCACCAATGTAGCAGGACCGGTTATAGAGCCACTGGCATTCCATGCACCTGCCAGTTTATTTTCTTTTTCGCCAACAGCACGCGCTTTATTAGCAATATGAATAGCACTGTTTACAACACCATCAAGTCTGAGTCGACGCACCGTATCAACAAGAGAAGAAAGCTGTTGAGGATTTTTAGTTGAGAAGATAAACATTTCCAATGCTTCAGGTTGAGGCATGAGTTCGAAGGTGAGTTCGGTAATAATTCCAAAATTTGATTGAGAAAAAACTCCATCAAGTATTGGTCCTACACCATACCGATACGTATTGATAGCTTTTGCATTTTTATATGCACCGAATCCGGTTTCAATAACAGTTCCGTCAGCCAGAAGAATTTTTAATCGAACGATTCTGGAAAAACGATCCCCATAATCAGAGTGTCCAAAGCCACGTTCAAGAATATTTCCCACGATACTTGCATCAAGACCGGCACCTGTCACGTCCAATTGAAGGGGAATCTTATTTTCTCTGAGAAAGTTGGCAAGTTGTTGTTGAGTAACACCGGGCTGTATCGTTGCATAGGCCAGCGTAGCATCCACGTTTACTATTTTATTCATTAGACCTAGGTCCAGGATGACTTGTCCCGGGGCAGTCCCTAATGCATCACCATAACCAAAATTTTTTCCTTTCGAAAGTGTATAGACACAAAGATGATATTCCCGGCAAATAGCCAGTAGAGAAATTATTTGACTTTCATTTTGGGGAGTAGCAATACAAAAAGGCCGTATAACGGATCCGTTGATTGCGCTTGCGTATTTGGTAATTACTTTTTCTTCAAAAGAGATGAGCTCTCCTCCTAACTCTTGTACTAAGCGGCTTTTGGCACTTTGGAGGTCCATATTGTTTTAAAGAAATTCTCCACTGATTCATGCAGTTCTTGTTTGGAGATCAGGTTATGCGGATTAAATTTAAACCGCTTAGAAAAATCAAACCCTGCCGGATCAGTATAAATTTTATTATTAATGTATAACGAAGAAACAGCCGGATTGGTTCCGCAAGCGTGTAAAAGAATCACAGGAGCTGTATCTAATTTATTATAATTTTTTACAGGGCCAACAGGTTTGAAGCCAAACATAGCTTCATAAAATGCCGCACGCTTCGGGTGAACACCAATAACAAAATCATGGTGGTCAGTCTGCACACCGAATCGTGCAATACCAGCCATCAGGTTAGTGATATCAGCAATATTACTACGTCCACGTGAATCTGCATGCAATCCTATTTCAATCAACTTTTTTCCCTCGTCACGCATTCTGTTCAGCTCATCACCGTAGTAGTTTTCGAGAGGTAATTTATTGATCCCATCAATAACTGCAGAAATAGTACAAACAGTATGATTATTTTCTTTCCCAACGATAACAGCAGAATTATTACTCAGGTATTCCGGGAATGTAAAAATATCATACTCATTGGGTTGGATCAATCCTGCCTGATGATATTGACGATATACTAAAGACCAGGCGTCCAGAACATCAGAGAAAGTAGAAGCAACTTTGTAAATCATGATTTCTTTTTTTATATTCAGGTCTTTATTATTACTCGCAGTATAATAACCCTTGAACAGCCCAACTGATAACCTTTTCAGAATATCTTACAGAAGTAAGGTTCTATTTTGTTTTGAATATGAAGTGAGAGATTTATTGGATGTAGTATTGAAAAAGCCCGTCAATTGTGGATTTCTTTTCATGTAGGCTAGTATTTACACAATGCAATTGAATTACATTTCCTTCATTATTAATCTTAATTTAGTTTCAAACCTACCTTCTTACAGCCACAGAAGCGGCATTAAAGAGGTACAGTTTTCAACAAAAAGCATTGTATAATATTATAGATGAACATGAACTCCCCTGTTGAATTAAAAAAGGAGATATTTAGTATTGAAAATGAAGAGGATTTTGAGAGAATCGCACTTCAAATTTTTCAATACCAGTCGGTAGAGAATGAAACGTATAAAAACTACCTATTGCTTTTAGGCAAAAAGGCAGAAACGATTAGACATACGGCGGAAATTCCATTTTTGCCAATTTCTTTTTTTAAGAGCAATAAGATCATATCAGGCGACAATCCAACATCTTCACTGTATTTTGAAAGTAGCGGAACAACCCAAAATAGTCTTTCGAGACATTATGTACCAGATCCGGAAGTGTACAGACATAGTTTGATAAAAGGATTTACATCTGTTTATGGTAAGCCTGAAGACTATGTTTTCCTTGCTTTGCTTCCAACCTATCTTGACAATCCGCATTCTTCACTGATCTATATGATGGATCAATTAATGAAGCAATCAAACAATTCCTTGAGTGGATATTATAAAGACAACTTTGATGGTCTGGCAAAACAAATTCAAGTATGCAAGAGTCAAAATAAAAAAATCTTTCTTTGGGGTGTTACTTATGCATTACTCAGCTTTGCTGATTTCTTTCAGGATCAATTAACAAATGACGATGTATTATTAGAAACCGGCGGGATGAAAGGAAAAGGAAAAGAACTGGTAAGAGAAGAGTTACATTCAATATTAAAGCACAAGTTCGGAGTTAAAACTATTCATTCAGAATACGGAATGACTGAGCTTTTATCACAAGCCTACTCTACCGATAGTATAGTTTTTCATTCACCACCCTG
>JAYSPU010000370.1:0-16786 GCA_043721935.1 Bacteroidota bacterium
CAGGTTCGACTCAATAATGATCTTCAATCCTTCCAGGAATGGGTTGCGGATTAGAGAAAATCAATTGGCAATTAGAACACTTCATCACAGTTGTACTGATGCCAATTCGTTTGGAAGGCGATTTGCCCTGTGAAGTATTCATACGCCTTCCCATGATTTTAAAATCAGAAGCAGGGGCATTGCACATGTTGCAATTTAAAACAGGCTTAAACGAATAAGTAATTTCTTTCATTGCATATTAACCAATTATGGTAATCAGGAATTAAGCGGTGGAGGTGTCGAGCTTGACCTAATTGGCTTTGCCTGACGAGATACCTCATCTTCAAGTCTAAGCTCTTTATAGGTGTGCCAGATTATAATCAAACTGATTACAAAAAAAGGTATGGCCGGAATTTTATAACGTACCAGACTTCCAAAATTTGAAGTAGTTAATCCAACAGAAAAGGCAAAAAACAAACTGAAGTAAACAGTAAAAAATAAGATCCTATGCCTGAACATAAGCCTGAACAAATTGAAAACTCTTAATTTGATCATCAAGTAGATTGTCAGGCACATTAAAATTAAATTTTCAATGCCGGACATTAACATAGCTATGTTATTACTTTCCCATAGATAGGGCCGGAACAATGCTGCATTAATTGCAGCAGGCATTTTAGATAAAATACCCGAAACTGTAGAGTCAAAATCACCAATATCAAACGAAGATCCCTGATAGCGATCATTTTTTAAATCCTGCTGAGTTATCATTGCTTTATCCAATACATTGTCGAGTGAATAATCTCCTAAAAACCCGCTCATCATCTTCAACATAAAATAACCTGCCGCTAAAGAAATAGTTAGCAGAAAAGGTGTCGTCAATGCTTTTACCAGCTTGTTCTCCATCTTCGAAAGTTGAACACCACCAAACCATAATAACGTACCCGGAAGCAATGCAAAGAAAATATATGGCTTAATCCATATAAGAAGCATTGCGGAAATTAGCATAAGAAAAATATTCTGACCGTACTTTTTTTTCTGAATCATTATGATACTATACGAAGAAGCAAATAAACATACTGCTGAGAAAGTGATGGTGTCTTTCAAAAGACCGGAACCCCAGAAGAAAACGGAAGGAATAAAAAACAATGCAAATGCAAAGAGTCGAATCAATGTGGGAAATTCACGAATGAGCATTTGATAAAAACGCCAGATTGGAAAAAATGAAATCCATGCAAGCAAGAATGTCATAGCAATATAACTTTTGAACGAAACCAAACACAATAGCCAGGTTAGCTTTACGACGATAATAGCATGGGGATCTGAAAAATACATTGGATAACCGGTGGTATCATCAAACTCATACCACAATTCCGATTCAGGACCCAACATAAATTTTAATGCACTGGTTGGAGACTTTAAAAATAAATTCGAAACGACTGCTGAATCACTAAAATAGTTCAACGTGTCACCATAGCCATAATAAAAAACATAGATCAGACAAACCGCTAAACCACCTAATAATTTTAAAAACAACCCGGACAAGTAGTATTTATAACTCGGATTATCTTTTATCTTGCGAAGCTGAATTGATTTTGAGACAAAATAGATTAATACCAAATACAATGGGCCGACGACAAGATCAATCAACGAAAAGTATTGGATCATCTAACTTGGTTTACACAAATTTAAACTATTGAACACTGCTAAAGAAATATTATACTTAACCTACGACGGTTTGTCAGACCAATTAGGTCAATCACAGATTCTCCCCTATCTTTTTAAACTTAAAGAACGGGGTTGTAATATAACAATTGTCAGTTCCGAAAAAACGGGAAACAAACATCTGATTTCTAATATCCGTGAAAAGTTAACAAAGGCTGGAATTGAGTGGCATTCCATTCAATATACTAAAAGTCCAATCATTGTTTCTACAATATTTGACATACTCAGAATTAACAGCATTTGCCGTAAATTAATACGTAAAAAGAAGTTCGAAATTGTGCATTGCAGAAGTTATGTCATGGCACTAATCGGTCATTCTTTGAAAAAAAAATTCGGCTTAAAATTCATTTTTGACATGCGTGGTTTTTTTGCCGACGAACGAATCGACGGCGGTATCTGGAACCAGCATTTCTTAATTTATCGTATTATTTACAAGTACTTTAAAAAAAGAGAAGCCACTTTCCTTTCCAAAGCTGATTATACAATTTGCATCACCGAAGAAGCTAAAAAAGAAATTCATTCCTGGCGTAGCATTCCCGGTCAGCCATTGCCTATTGAAGTAATCCCATGCTGTTCAGATAGTCGAAAATTTGACTACCATATCATCAGTCCGGAACAAAGAACGCAAAAACAGCAGCAGTTAGGATTGTCTGATTCCGATTTTGTATTGAGTTACATTGGAGCTGTTGGAACTTGGTATATGTTGGATGAAATGCTGGACTTTTTCAATCGGATGTCTTTGGTTTATTCAAATGCTAAGTTTTTATTTATCACTGCTGAAGATCCTAAGTTTATTAGAAACAAAGCAGCGCAGAAAAAAATTTCACTTGAACGACTGATAATTAAAAAGGTGCTTTATAGCGAAGTTCCACTTTACCTTTCACTATCTCAGCTTTCAATCTTTTTTATCAAACCTTTGTATTCAAAAAAGGCTAGTTCTCCTACCAAACAAGGAGAAATCATGAACATGGGAATTCCGATTATCTGCAATTCTAATGTTGGTGACACAGATCGGATTATTGAAATCAGCAAAGCAGGAGCCATTGTTCGTACTTTTAAGGAAGACGATTACGATATTTTGATTGAAAAAATTCCCGAGCTTCTCGCCATTCCAAAAGATCAAATCCGCAATTTTGCTCTTTCATTATTCAGCCTTGATATAGGTGCGGAAAAATATGATCAGGTATACAACAAAGTTCTTACTCGTGGTGATACGATTCATTTCGAATAATAGACATTGCCCTGTATAGCTGCTCAACCAATATCAATCGAACCATTTGATGGGTAAAAGTCAGTTTAGAAACTGCTAGTTGTAAATGAGCCTGTCGCTTAATATCGTCTGATACACCGTACGCTCCACCGATGATAAATACAACCCTGTTCACTCCTTGAATCATCCATTTCTCAATCTGACTTGCAAGTTCTATAGAACGTAAATTCTTACCGCGTTCATCGAGCAAAATAATAAAATCGCGTGGTTGAAATTTAGACGTAATTGATTCACTTTCTTCCACAATCATTTTATTCGGCAGCTTTGAAGATGATGCAGGCAAGACCGTCATATTAACCGGTATATAATTCTTTAACCGATCCATATAGAGCCCAATTCCTTCTTTTAACCAAGCTTCCGTTGTCTTTCCTATCAGGAGTATTTCGATTTTCATACTTAAAATATCATCATCCTCTTGTTAATAATCCATCAAAATGAGGATGCAATCAAGACAAAATTAGTTTAAATTAGCAATCTACTCTGCTGGCGCGATGTTTGCCTAACGCGAATCCACTTTCCAATGAAAAAAATCACCCGAATATTTATCCTCCTTTTAATTAGCTTCTCATCTGCTTTTGCATTGGATGTTTATGAAGATGTTTCGAATGCAATCAGAAGCAATGATGCGAACCAGTTGGCTACTTTTTTTGGAACTACCCTGGATCTCACCATTTTAAATCAGGAAGACGTTTACAGTAAAGCTCAAGCAGAATTGATTCTTAAAGATTTTTTCTCTAAAAACGTGTGCAAGTCATTCACCATCATACATAAAGGGTCTTCTCCTGAAGGAACTCAATACGCCATCGGAACGCTTGTTACTACCACGGGGAAAAATTTCAGGGTTTCTTTTTACATAAAAAGCATTCAGGGTAAGAACATCCTTCGTGAACTTCGGATTGAGGCTGCCTGATTCAATTAGATCGGCCTTTTCTGCTTAAAACTTTTCTGTTTTCTGAATTTATCCATCTTTAGATTTTCCTACTTTCACCTCTCAATCCTAATCGTATGGAAATTGGAATTTTACCGGGCATGTCGGTGAGAGAATTTATTGAAAAAGCTTTACTCGAAGACGTTGGCGATGGTGACCACACTTCACTGGCAACCATTGATCCGGATAAAATCGGTCGAGGATTGGTAAGGGTAAAACAAGATGGAATCATAGCCGGACTCGTACTTGCTGATCAGATATTTATTCAGGTTGATCCACTAATCAAAGTTACCGTACATGTTACTGAAGGAAGTAAGGTGAAAAATGGGGATGTCGTTATTACAGCTGATGGACGAATTCAATCGCTCTTAAAAGCAGAACGATTACTATTGAATTGTATGCAACGAATGAGCGGAATAGCAACGCTTACCAATAAATATGTTGAAAAGGTGAAAGGCACAAAAGCTAAAATTTTAGACACCCGGAAAACTACTCCTAATTTCAGGCCGTATGAAAAATGGGCCGTTGTTGCCGGAGGTGGCTTTAATCACCGCTTCGGTTTATATGATATGATTCTGATTAAGGATAATCATGTGGACAGTGCCGGTGGAATTAAACCTGCATTGCAAAAAGCGAATGAATATCTGCATCGTACAAAGCGATCTTTGCCAATTGAAATCGAAACAAGAAATTTAAAAGAAGTAAGCGAGGTACTTGATTACGGTCATGTTAACCGGATCATGCTTGACAATTTTACACCGGATCTGATCAAGGAAGCTCTGCAGCTAATAGACTCCAGATATGAAACCGAAGCCAGCGGTGGTATTACATTGGACAACATTCAGCCTTATGCCGAAACCGGAGTAAATTTCATTTCCGTCGGTGCATTAACTCATACGTTTAACAGCTTGGATATCAGTATGAAAATCAGTTTAGCATAAAGTGAAAGAGAAGATACAAAAAGCAACGTATCATGCAGCCAAAAGGGTAGTCAAATCGACACCTTTTAAGCGCTTTATTGCCTATACCAAACGAGTTGCTTTACCCGGCTTTGATGACATGCCCATTTATGACGTGGCTGATTTCTTCTTTACAGGGATTCAGCGTGGATCGATCGTCATGCGTGCACAAGCTTTGGCTTTTAGTTTCTTTCTGGCCATCTTCCCTGCTATTATCTTTCTCTTCTCCTTGATTCCATACATTCCGTTTGGAAACTTCCAGGGACAGTTATTGGATTTGATTCAAACACTTCTGCCTTCAAATGCTTATTCATCTGCCCGAACAACTATTGAAGATATTATAAAAATTCAACGCGGTGGATTGCTTTCAATTGGATTCCTGACTGCACTGTATTTCACCACAAACGGATTCATGACACTGATGAAGGGCTTCAATTCATCCTATCATGTCATGGAAACACGAACACCATTCAAGAAAAGAATCGTTGCTATCGTTCTAACCATCATTATGTCTTCGCTCGTTGTGCTGGCAACGGTCATTATCATTTCAAGTGAAATAGCAACTAAGTATCTGGTCACTCATTCTATATTAAAAACAAAAACCCAGATTGCCCTGCTTCTACTCGGGAAATGGACTGTTGTATTGGCTCTCTTCTTTGTAGGCATCAGTTTTCTATATTACTATGGTCCATCCAAGAAAAAAATGTGGCGGTTTATTTCTGCCGGGTCTACTTTTGCCAGTGTACTTTCAATTGCTGTCTCTTCCGGATTTGGATATTTTGTAAACAACTTTGGCAACTACAATAAGATCTATGGTTCTATCGGAACTCTTATTGTCATCTTGCTTTGGATCTATTTTAATTCCTTAATTCTCATACTTGGATTTGAATTAAATGCAAGTATTGAAAATGCAAAAACGGCCATAAAGAAAAAACCGGATTTAAAACGTGTTTAACTTCTTTAAAGCGGAAAATCGATTAACCACTCTACTTTTTTCTCTCCCAAGGTAAGTACATATGAAACTCCGGAATGATTTTAAATAAATAGACGGCTGCAAGAAAAATTGTTGAAACTATTCCGGTCCGAATTACTAAATCCACTACCTTATTATCAAAGTGCGGCAGAAACAAGCTGCTAACGAATACACTAGTAGTTAAAATAAACACAGTCAGATTTTTTCCGGTAAAAGGCTGTAATTTAAAATATCGATACACCAGATAAAACAAAAAGAAATTATAGAGAAATGCTGCTACAGAAGTTGCCATTGCCGCTCCATTCAATCCGAACACCGGAATAAAAATCATTTGCAGAAACAAAACAAATACAGCTAAAAGTATCAACAAAATTGCTCCTGCTTTATATTTATGAGAGTTAAATAAAATCGGAACATTTAATCCGGTTGCCATATTAAATAAGGTTCCCGTTGCAATAATCATCACAACCGATTCTCCTTGTTGATAGCCATCAGGTAAAAAACTTAATACGGTATGAATATTTACTGTGATGTTCAAAAACATTAGTGCGCCAACCAGGAGCATATACAAACTTGATTTCCTGTAAATCTCTCCTATTTGTGACAAGTCATTGTTACTCCATGCAAAGGCAATTTTAGCCGAACCAATCCTTTCTAATGCATTCGCAGGAGCTTCTATAATCGTTGGAATGAATGCAGCAATGGAATAAATACCAACAAAAGCCAGCGGCATGTATTTACCGACCATGATGGTGTCAAAATATTTTAATCCAATGGAAGACAGCCCTGCAAACCAAAGTAACAAACCATATCTAATGAGAGAAGCTATCTTTTTCTCTTTCAAAAATGCCCAGTCTATTTTGAATCCGGGTTTGTCGAAGTAAAATATATAGCCAAGCAATACTACCAATTGAATTCCATATACAGATACATACAACAAAATGAATCCGTCCCGATCTACAACTTTTAAAAAGTAAAGACTAACCACAATTATAGTGAATAGCTTTACGATCACATCGTTGAGAAATGAAGGAATCGTAGACTTAAAATTCGTATTGCAATACACTGAAAGAACAGTGATGAAAGAACAGAAGAACATCAATGGAAAAATGTAGTTGAAGTAATCCAGAAACATCGGTGATTGTGTTCTGAATTGATTCATTATAAAATGCTTCAGAAGTAAAACGAAAAGTGTGGCCAGAACAAAACCGATCAACGGAAAAATATTCATGAAGCCGAAATATCCGTGATGCTTTTCTTTCTCATTTTTAAAAAGTGGAAAGAACCGAATCGTTGCATTTGTTATTCCAAAAGGAATAAGTGTAGCAATCAGAAAAGCAAATGAATAAAGAATTCGTGTTAGTCCCAATTCTTCTTTCGTTAGAAAAAATGGCTGGATGACCATTAGATTTACAAAACCTATAAGGATTCCGGCATAACCGGAAATGGTGTTCTTTATACCTTGGCGTTGAATGACACCCATTATCCGTTTATTTTATTTATCCACCTGTTATACCACATTTGGAATGAAAAGATAAACCAAATTCTTTCGAAATTTTTCAATTGTCCATTCAAATATACATCTCTCAGTTTCTTAACTTCCACTGCATTCAAATATGGATTATTATTTAACGCCGCATCTGACATGTATGACATAAATAAATCTATTAAATCGGTCCGAAGCCAGATGGCTACAGGAACTCCAAAGCCCATCTTCGGCCGGTTCATGATTTCTTCCGGAATATATTTATGGACGATCTTTTTAAGCAATACTTTTTGTGTATTTTCATTCATCTTGAAATGATCCGGCAAGGTCGCTGCAAATTCAACAATACGATGATCTAAAAAAGGTTCACGTCCTTCCAGACTCACACTCATTGTAGCGCGATCTACTTTCTGAAGAATGTCATCAGAAAGATACGATTGATACTCTAAAGCCAATAGACGGGATAAATTTGTTGTACCTGAACTGAATGAATGGTAAGAATTGTACGGCGAAGAGATTTCCGTCACTTCTTGTGAAAGGAGTTGGCGAACCTCATCACTTGTAAAAGTTTGATTGATGATATCAAACATGTTTGCGGGTTCCACTGCACCTAACACTGCTTTGAGTTTTCCTCTTCTGTCTGTCTTTCGAATATCAATTGAACCTGAAGGAAGAAGCGCTCCTGAAATTTTCCTGAATGGAAGACTCTTTACTTTTTGAATGTAGCTTAAGCTTTTACGATGTCTTGGATAGCCTGCAAAAATTTCATCACCACCGTCAGCTGACAGTGCCACCTTTACCGATTGCCGTGCAGCTTTGCTAACTAACATCGTCGGTATTGCAGAAGAATCACCAAATGGTTCATCGTAGACATCCGGTAGTAATGGAATTAAATCCATGCCTTCCTGAGATGTACAATAATGTTCATGGTGATCAGTTCCTAAATGTGCTGCTACCTTTTTTGCATGTGGTGCTTCATCGTAACCGGCTTGTGTAAATCCGATTGTGTAAGTCTTTATTTTGGATGTGTTGGACGATTGTAAAATGGCTGCCACACATGAACTGTCATATCCACCGCTAAGAAAAATTCCAACCGGAACGTCAGCAATCATCCGGTAATTGAACGCAGACTTAAATAATTCTTCAGCATGATCGGCTGCTTCCTGAAAGGACAATTTACTTTTTTGTGCATCTGAATAACATGTATAGACATTCCAGTAACATGTTTCAGTCGTTTCATTTGTTTTCAAATTTAATTCCAGAATGTGGCCCGGTTTCAATTTGAATGTATGTTGGAAAATGGTATGAGGCGCAGTGATGCAACCATGTTGCAGATAATAACCAACAGCATTGAGATCAATTTCAGGTTTGAAAGCCGGATGCTGATGAAACGATTTAAGCTCGGATGAAAACAAAAACAACGATCCTTTCCGGTAATAAAAAAATGGCTTCACTCCTGCCCGGTCTCTGAAACAGATTAGCTTTTGAGCCTTGGCATCGAATATGGTGATGGCAAACATACCAATGAATCGATCAACACATTTTGTTCCCCAACGTCGGTAAGCGGCGAGAATAACTTCAGTATCGCTTTGTGTATGAAAGGCATCTCCCAGCTTTTCAAGATCGCTTCTTATTTCTTTGAAATTATAAATTTCCCCGTTGAAAACGATCCGGTTTCCGGTCTGTTGATCGGTCATAGGCTGATGTCCGCCAGGAGACAAATCAAGAATGGCTAATCGTCTGAAACCTAAACCCAGCGTTGCCGAAGTAATAGAAATTGTTTCATTCCCTGAATCATCAGGACCACGGTGAAACAAAGCTTCTGTCATCTTTAGCAAGACTTCCCTGCCGGTAGCAGAATTAAAGTCAACAAATCCGGTGATTCCGCACATAGTTGCGGTAAAAGTAAAAGAATAGTTCTGATTGTAAGGTCTAAATCGACTCCTTCTTCAACAGGATGACGTCAATAAACATTCTTCAGTCTAAGGAAGAAAAGTCGTGAATCGACAAAATTTCCTATTTTCGCCACCGCTTCGGGCATCGAACTAATTTTTACCATTGCATCATGAAGGAAAACAAAGAAGTAGCGGATTTTTACGATAAATTCTGGGCTGATCTTGACCAGAAAAAACTCAGTGGCATCAATTCAAGACACCGTTTCATTTTGCGTAATCTTAAGAAAGCCGGATTGAAACGTAACTCCCGTGTGTTGGAAATTGGTTGTGGACTTGGTATGCTAACCGGTTTTATCGCATCTGCCATTCCTGCGGGGATGATTCGTGGTGTTGATATCAGTCCCGAGTCCATTGAATATGCAAAGAATAAATACACTTCGCGAAAAAACATTTCTTTCGAAGTGAATGATATGACGTCTTTCAATAGTAAAGAAGTATTTGACTTCGTTGTTTTTCCCGATGTACTTGAGCATATTCCGATTGAAGCACACTTCAATATTTTCAAGACCATCCGCCAACTTATACACGATGAATCCATCGTACTGATCAACATTCCGAATCCACCGGCATTGGAATATCTGCACATTCATAATAAGGAGGCTTTGCAGATTATAGATCAACCTTTACACACGGATCAGCTTTTGAAAGCCATATATGCAGCAGGATTCCGTCTTGATCAATTAACGACCTATTCTATTTTTTATAAGCAAGCAGATTATCAATCGATGCTGCTCAAGCCGGCTTTGCCGTTCACAAAAATGGAAAGCAAAGACAAGATTTCTGTTTTACGCAGAAGCATTTTACTCCGAATAGAAAACTTCCTTAGCTGAAGCTGATTGAAAAAGAAAACAGCCCTTTATTTTTACGTCTCTCGTTCGAGTTTTGTCCGGAAGGATATTGAAATATTTTCTTCATTCTTCCGGGTGAAAGACTTTGATTTCGAACTTCAAAACAAAGCATGCATTTTCTTAAAATTTATTCAGCAAATTTTTTTCCTTCTGGTAAATGGTTTTCGTTCATCTGTACTCATTTGCCAATTCTCCGGCTATCACTCCTTTCTACCTGCTTTGTTCGGCAAACTAACAGGCAAGAAAGTGTACATCATTGCAGCAGGAACAGATACTGTTTCATTTCCCTCCATCGGTTATGGAAATTTCAACAAGCGATTTTTAAAAAGCTTTACCACCTTGTCATTTCAATTGGCCAGCCGCATACTTCCCAAGCATCAATCGCTCTGGCTAAGTGATTACCGTTATACGTCCGGGAATCCATTGGAACAAGGCATTTCAGCATTTGTTCCGAATTTAAATGTTCCCTATACGGTTATACCAAATGGTTACGATGCAGAAAAATTCAAATGTGTTGAGGAAAAGATTCCGAAAACTTTTTTAACTGTCACCGGTGCTATGCACTATCCATTTCAAAAAATGTTAAAAGGAATCGATTTGATCTTAGAAGTGGCTGATTTATTTCCTGAATGTACATTCACCATTATTGGAGTAAATGATAAGAAAACAATTCCAAATGCTCCGGCTAATGTTGTCTTATTGCCAAAAGTTAATCACGATGAACTCATTCATCAATACAGCAAGAGTCAATTTTATCTTCAACTCTCCATGGCAGAAGGATTTCCAAATGCCTTGTGTGAAGCGATGCTGTGTGAATGTGTTCCTATAGGATCAGCAGTTTTTTCAATTCCGGAAATTATCGGAACAACCGGATTTGTATTGCAAGAAAGAAATGTTGATTTGTTGAAAGAAGTCATCCAGAAAGCAATAAACAGTGATACTGAAAGTTCAGGAAAATCTGCGAGGAAAAGAATTCAGGAAGAGTTTCCGGTATCAAAGAGAATAGTAGGTTTTCAAAAACTTTTTAATGGCGATGAATTGCTTAACGCATAAGGTTAATATACCCTTTTCGCTCTTTTCCATTTCCCTTTAAAATATAAACATAAAGATCATTCTGACATTGTTCACCATGATAGGTTCCATCCCAGTTTGAATTTACTGCATCATCTGATTCAACTATTTTTTGTCCCCAACGATTATAAATAATTAAAGAATAAATAGAACAAGGTCTGTAAACGCTTATTGTAAAGTGGTCGTTCATTCCATCTCCATTTGGTGTGAATGTATTCGGAACATACAGCAATTCGCCGAGAGGAATTTCATTCTTAAATGGCTTTGTTAGTCTGCTGACACATTCAGATTCACCATTCAGTGTTAACTTAATCTGAAACAACTCATTCTTTTTATATTGATGAACCGGATTTTTTAATGTGCTGCTTTCCCCATCACCGAAATCCCATAGATATTGGGAAGCATTCGGAGTTACATCAAAAAATGAAACCAATCCGGAGCATGAATCTTCAAATGGAGTAAAAGCAACTTCTTTATAGCTGATAAAATAAATGTCTTTGGCCAGAGTTGTTTTACATCCATAATCTGAAATTGCAGAAAACGTCACCGGTACATTGCCTGACAAACCATAAGTATGAAGTGGTTCAATAGCAGAAGAAGTTTCACCATCGCCAAACTCCCATATCCAGGATGTCGCATTTCTGCTATTATTCACGAATGTAACTAGTGAGTCGCATGTTGGAACTGAATACGTGAAGTCGGCCTCCGGTAGCGGCGGAAGAAAAATAGTTAAATTACTCGTATCCACACAAAATGAATCGGTCTGTACCATTAGCGTTACATCATATGTTCCCGGAAGTAAATATTGATGCGGATTTTGTTTTGTATAGCCTTGAATGCCGTCGCCAAAATCCCATCTGTAACTTGCTCCAAAAAGAGAAATATTCCGAAGCGATAATTTGAAAGTACAGGTATCAAGAGAAGGAAGAAAGTTAGCAATTGGATTTTGAAGAACAGTAATCCGCTTTACAACAGTATCTGTACAAGCGGAATCAGTGGAGGAAATTAAGGTTACATTATATGTACCGGGAATGTCATATGTATGCTGAGTATGTTGATCGGATGTAGTTGAATTGTCACCAAACGACCACGACCAGAAAGTTGGAGTGCCTCCTATTCCATACGATTGATCATTGAATGTAAACGAAGGTGAACAATGATCATTGGTAACACCAAATCCAGTCATGAAAACAGGATACACATGGACAAGTCCACGAGCAGTATCGTTGCATGCCTGATTAATTGCTGAATACGCCACCAATGTTGCCATGTAGTCTCCTGTATCCGGATAGCTATAGACAGGATGCTTTAATGAAGAACTGTCATTTAATGTCGTTGGATCACCAAATGTCCAGCTATACGTTGCTGCATTGTAACTGGTATTGATGAAATGAGCATCCAATGATCCGCATGCGATTGTTGGAGAAAAAATAGAAGCAACGGTGATGTTCGGACAAGGCACAACATTTACTTGAAAATCCCGACGCGTTTCACTGATAAAAATTCCATTCCTGTATTCTTTTGCAACAACACCATACACAAACTGACCCAATGAATTGGGTGTTGCTGTTAATTTTCCTGTGACAGAATTTATCGTCATTGGTACTCCGCCCAAAACATTGCCAAGTCCGTACGGATTTAGATAAGTAACCTGAGTATAAGGTGGTGATGATGGTGGATTAGGCACAGGAGTAGAAATTGAACCTCCTAATAACGGAATGCTTAATTCGTACGCAATGGAATCACCGTCTAAATCAGTTGCTGAATGATCGAATGTAAATGGGGCATCCTTACAAATAAATGTTGGCGGCCAATTTGTAAAAACCGGATTACTATTATCAGATGCAAGTGCCGGATCAGGAATCGTTGCCATGTACGTTGCTCCTGTTCCCTGAACATTGGCGAGATTAACAATCGTGTTGTTTCTGCAACAACGTTGATAAGCCAGAATATATCCACCGGCACGAGGAGGTAATGGCGTGGTAAAAATATAATTCGCTACTTCATAACAGACATTGGTCGGTGGAACAAGGCACGGAGTATTAATTGCATTCGGAACGTGCTGCGATGGATTTTGTGCAACAGAGATTGTACTGATTAGTGAACCATTCGGAGAATACACAGCGACAATAGCCGGATTGTCAAATGGAGCTTGTCCGTTGTAACAATCGCGGTAAACAGTTAAGGTAACTTCATAAATATTTCCACCTAAGTAGCGGTAATTCATTTCACCACCAACAATATGTGTTGCATTTACGGCAGTAGTAATCAGAAAAAATACTGCGAAGAAAAAAAAGTTCAATCGCCTGTTCATGAATTCAATATAGGTTTCAAATATAGTCAACGCTTCAGTGGTTGTCCAGTCTTTTCTCTATTAATCTGCATAAATTCCAATGCTTTCCTTACCGTCTGATGACTTAAAGCCACGATACATTCCCTCTGAATTGAAGATTAACACCGTATTTCCTGCAGCATCTATAGCCACCAGACCGCCTTCTCCCCCAATTTTAACCAGCTTTTCCATTACAACTATTCTACAGGCCTCTTGAAGAGAAAGATTTTTATACTCCATCAAACAAGAAATATCATATGCCACAACTGCTCGCATAAAATACTCTCCGTGACCCGTGCATGAGATTGCACATGTTTCATTGTTTGCATACGTTCCCGCACCAATAATAGGTGTGTCACCAACTCGTCCATATCGCTTGTTTGTCATACCACCCGTTGATGTAGCAGCGGCCAGATTACCTTTCTTATCAATTGCAACAGCACCGACAGTACCGAATTTTTTATCGGAATGATCTAATTGTACATGATCTTTATCCCGTATTTCCAGCAATTGATCATATCTGAATTGATTGAAAAAATACTCCTCCTTTTCCATAGGAATTTCCATTCTGCAAGCAAAGTCTTCCGCGCCTTTTCTGCAAAGAAGTACATGTTGACTTTTGTCCATGACAGTACGGGCAAGTAAAATCGGATTTTTTATTCTGTTAATACCGGCAACTGCCCCTGCTTTTAAGTTTTTTCCATCCATGATAGCTGCATCCATTTCGTGCATTCCATCATGAGTAAAAACAGAGCCTTTACCTGCATTGAAAAGCGGACAATCTTCGAGGCTCATCACAGATGCCTGAACAGCGTCTGTTGCAGATCCACCATCCTCTAATATTTTATAACCTGCAGTCAGTGCTATTGAAAGTGCCAGCTTATAACCTTCTTCTTTCTCTTTAGTCATGGTCGACTTTAAGATAGTACCTGCTCCGCCATGGATGGCCAGTGCGATTTTTCTTTTCATTCAGAATTCGGTTATTAGTTGTGGTTAGGATGTGTAAACTATATATCGAATAACAGAGAGTCCAACTTTTATTTTCTATTTACCTCTTTCTCCTACATCTGTTATTACACTCAAAAATCAGCATAATTTTTCATTCTATCTCTAAATTGTTTCAAATCGTTCATTTTTCATGGAAAAGATACTTGTCATGAAGCAGAATTCTGAGAAAGGCAATGGAATATCATTTTTTTATTACAGAAGCAATTTTGGACAGCGGTCTACTGATTCAGGAAACAGTATTAGAGTAGTTTGCTTTTTGTAAAACAAATCGAACGCTTTAGAACGCAAATGCTCATGAAAAAATACTACCTCTATTTAATGTTGATGATGATCTGCAAGCTTAACTTCGGTCAGACACCGGGACTTCGCGGATTATATGTGAATGGTTTCAACACCATACTTGGAAATACAGTAAGGGAAGATTCATTATTAAAATATGCATCGGATAGCTCATACAATTACCTGGCTTTATACAGTTTACACCAATTAAGTTTATCTACCAGTTCCACAAATACAGCTAAACTTGCTTCTTTTGTTCGACGAGCGCGTGAAACTTTCGGAATGCAGTATGTTGGAGCCGTTGGAGAATCATATAGTTTTTTCCAGAATACGATTACTCCATATAATAGTACCAGAACAAATCCTTTCGAAAAATTCAATGTATTTAATGTTGAGTTTGAATTCTGGATCACTTCTTCTGTTAACACCGGAGGATACTATTGCACACAATATCTGCAACAAGCCAATTGTAATTGTGATACCAGCGGTGCCTTTCGTTTCTATATTGATATGTTGCACAAAGTAGATTCACTTGCCAATTCTCAAGGTGCCATATCCGAAACGTATGTAGGTTGGTTCAATCAGGGACAAGGTTCACAAATTCAACGTAACATTGACAGAGTATTACTTCACTCTTATCGGGTAGATGAATCATCGGTTTATTCATATGCAAAAACACGACTACAATATCTTGCCTCTAATAACAGTCCGGTAAACGTCGCTCCTATTTTTTCTTCTGAATCAATTTTCATGGGATCATGGTTACAGACACATTCACAAATCAGCGCATACAACAAGTACAAAACAGATTTTGATGCCGATAATAACTTCTGGAAACAATATGTAAATTTATTGGGTTACCAATGGTTTACATGGAGTGAAATGCCGAAACCAACAGCAACAACTACAGCGTTTACTGCAAGTATCAGTGCAGGTGGAGCTACAACATTTTGTTCAGGAGGATCTGTTGTATTGACAGCAACAAGTGGTACTTCTTATTTATGGACTACAGGCGTGACAACACCTACAATTAATGTTACAACATCAGGAGCATATTCTTGTCAGGTTAATTCAGGCACAACAAGTGTTGTCACGAATTCAATTACTGTTACAGCGAATGCATTGCCTGTTGTTAACTTAACAAGTGGAACAGCTATTCAAGGAGAGGTTCCGTTAACAGCGACAGTAACATCGAACACGACAGTTGCTTCATACAAATGGTATCTGAACAATTCATTGATTTCAACAGCTACAACTTCAACATATACGGCTACGACAAGTGGAGATTATTCTGTAACAGTTAATTCCATTGAAGGATGTG
This sequence comes from Bacteroidota bacterium, assembly GCA_043721935.1. GTDB lineage: Bacteria > Bacteroidota > Bacteroidia > AKYH767-A > 2013-40CM-41-45 > JADKIH01. Next base: position 16,132 of record JAYSPU010000370.1, read on the forward strand.
CCGGAACAACAGGAACGGTCACCATTACAGTTCCTGCAATAATAACAACACCACTACCAACAACATGTGGATTGACAACACCAAGAGGATTGTCAGCTACAGGTATTGATGGCAATACAGAATTGATAAGCTGGAATTCAATTCCTGTGTGTGACTCATTGGTCATTCGTTACAATATTGATAAGACGAATACTTTCTACATGATTACGATTCCTTATCAATCAACATCAAATTACAATTTGAGTAATCTCGTTCCGGCTAAAAAATATATCTGGCGGATTAAAACGATGTGTGGAAATACAACCGGTACCTATTCACAAAAAAGTTCTTTTACTACACTTAATACTCCGGGAAGTGGTGGCAATTCAACCGTAAGAATCTCTGCATTCAATGTGCAACAGCCCGAAGCATTTACGTATCCAAATCCTGCGAGTGATTTTCTGAAAATAAAATTCTTTTCAGAAATTGAAGTCAATGCTACTCTCAACTTCATTGATCTGAATGGAAGAATAGTTATTGAACAAAAAGCATCCTTAATAGAGGGTGATAATGATCTCTTTATTGAAACAGCTGCGATTCCTTCCGGATTTTATTTTATAACAATCCGGGGCGACGAATTTTCAATCATACAGCGAGTCAATATTTTTCATTAAGT
>JAYSPU010000371.1:0-2753 GCA_043721935.1 Bacteroidota bacterium
GTTTTCGGTATGATGCCTCATCCTGAACGAGCGGTAGACAATGAATTAAACAATACAACAGGTCGCATTATTTTTGAATCGTTGTTTAATCTGGTAAAAGCATTTTAGTTTGTCCTGTATTCGTTAAGTTTTACCATTAACTCTTTTCTTGCATTGTGAATTCGAACTTTAACAGTTCCCAGTGGAATTTTTAATCGGTGCGAAATTTCTTCATACTTGTACCCATTGAAACTTAACAGAAATGGTGTTCGAAGATTTTCTGATAATACACTCAATGCTTGCTTTACTTCATTCATGACTAAATTACCTTCACCTTGATTTGGACGTTGTCCATGAGATGAATTTAAAAAATACTGGTTGTCAGTTGGGTCATTGAATATCCTTGACTTCACTGCCCGTCGGTAATTATTGATGAAAATGTTTTTCATGATGGTATATAACCACCCTTTCAAGTTCGTTCCGACTGAAAATTTTTCTTCATTGATTAAAGCTTTTAACATAGTTTCCTGTACCAAATCATCTGCGTCTTCCAGGTCTTGTGTCAGCTTGATTGCATAGGCTTTTAACGGTTTAGCCTCATTTGAAACTTGATTTTTAAACTCCAGATTAGTTTTCATTTTGTTTAATCTTTTTATGATTTTCTTAAACAAAAGTAATCATTAATAATATAAAAGCAAGTTTTGTTTAATCTTTTTTAATATTTATTAAACAATAAATTTCTTTTGTTATCTTCTTTTAAAACTTTTTGTCCGTTTTCCTGTTTTTTCACTTAAAATCCAACCGAAATGAAAACAAGTACAATCCCGGCCGTTTTTGATGATTTTATTGAAAATGAACGCTTTAAAAAGTCATTTGAAACTCCAATGCATGTAGATGCACTTAACCTAACGAATGAAGAAAAGATTAAACGAATAGCCTCAGGATTTAGAGAAATTATGATGGTTCTGGGATTAGATTTAACAGATGACTCACTGGCTAATACTCCGGAACGTATAGCTAAAATGTTTATCAATGAAACATTTGCCGGACTCAATCCTGAAAACAAACCATCTGTAACTCTTTTTGAAAATAATTTCAAATACAAACAAATGATTGTAGAGAAAGACATTACTTTTTATTCAACCTGCGAACATCATTTTGTCCCAATCATTGGAATTGCTCACGTTGCATATATTTCTTCAGGAAAAGTAATTGGACTTTCTAAGTTGAACCGGTTAGTGAATTATTATGCAAAACGACCTCAGGTACAAGAACGATTAACGATTCAAATTGCAGAGGAATTAAAAAGTACGCTTGCAACAGCAGATGTAGCTGTGATTATTAAAGCAGATCACTTGTGTGTCCAATCAAGAGGTATTCGAGACACAAAAAGTAGCACCATAACATCTCACTATTGCGGTAAATTCAATGATGAAATGACGCGTTCTGAATTATTCAACTATATTTCCTAGCTTGAAAATTCATTGTCAGGAAAACCCAACTGATTATAAAAAAGTATTGAGGTCTTCCGGATGACTTATCAAATGAACTTTCACAGGAACGTGTTTCAAATGATCAACAAAAAAATGACCGGTAACTAATATTTCAGCTGATGGCATTCTGATTTTAAATTCATTTAAAAGATCCTCTGCTAATTGTTGCGGAAACCCCGTCGTTAAGGAAGTAAAAATATAATCCGGCGAATATTTTTCAGCAACCTGTGCTATGTCTTTGATTGGCAAATTTTGCCCTAAGTACAAACTTGAATGTGCGGCATTTCGAATAATGTAATTCGCAAATAACAATCCTAATTCGTGCGATTCAGATTCCGGAAGAAAAAGTAAAAACTTCTTTGCTCCAGAGCTTTTTAAAACAGTTTGTCCATCTATGGCTACAATCAATTTCTGACGAATCAAATTCGAAATAAAATGTTCATAGGCCGGATTAATAGTTCCGGTTTGCCACATCATTCCAATTGTTGACATTAATGGAAACACTACTTCCATCATTGTTTTTTCAAGACCACATTGTAGAATACTGGTATTTAATATTCGTTCAAATGAAGTCTCATCCAGATTAATCATGGTAGCTATCAACGTTTGAATATGCGCTGAATGATTATCAGATGACATTGAATACGATACTGCCAGGTCAATAATTTCCTTTTCTCCCAGCTTAGTAATTTCAGATATCTTATGTCCGTGACTATTTAAAGTGGAAATATTCAACAACAATCGTAAATCATCATCCGAATAAAACCGAATATTGGTATCGGTCCGCCGTGGCTGCAGAATATTGTACCGTTGTTCCCAGATTCGAAGCGTATGCGCTTTGATTCCGGTCAACAACTCCATGTCTTTTATTGAAAAATGCGCCATGATTTAATAACACTTAATCCTTACAATTGTTTTCACCGTTTGCTGACTTTACTATCGTACAAAATCATAAGGAAATAAACTAAAAAATATTTCCTGATTTATCCGCTCTGATTATTTTCCACTATAATACTTTCGAAGTAATATTTTCTGAAACTCCCTATGCACCACCAGCTCTGCCAGTCGTTCAGGAAATTCTTCTTTTGAATAATTTAGCAATGCACTGAACTTCTTTTCGTGAATATCAATTCGATACAGCAACGATTGAAAAGCTGATTTATCTTCCTGATATAAATGTAACAAAACAGGTTTGATCTGTGTTATCAATTCCTGATAAGCGGTCAGTTCATTACCGCTGAAATTGATTTCAATTCCATGTGTGCCAAAATCCTTGATCAC
>JAYSPU010000372.1:0-6565 GCA_043721935.1 Bacteroidota bacterium
GTGTACAGTGCACAGTAATAAAAAGAACCCCGCCGGTTCTCACCAAGCGGGGCCTCTCGTCTAACCAAAAAACCTGACTTTAATCAACAATCATTTTAATATTGTCGATCATATCTTTTCGTCTGAGTTCGATCATGTAAAGTCCTTTCGGATAGTCGCTCAGTTCAATGTATTCAGTATTGTCACCTGCAGAAATTCTATCAAAGGTTGTCAGTCTTCTACCTGTCAGATCAGTTATTGAAATTGTATAACGTTCAGCTTCGGGAGCAAAAAACTGAAGAGTGGCATGATCCTTCGCCGGATTCGGGAAGAGTTGTGCTTGTGGTAAATATTCAACGGAACCATTCGATGCAATGCGGCAAGGGTTCACAACGATAGCATGATATCGGGCCGGACTTACACCGCAAGTATTGATTGCTGCACAGGAAACATTTCCTGAAGTAGCGCCTAAATAATTTACAGTTATAGAATTGGTTCCTGCACCATTGGCAATCATTGCACCCGGAGGAATCGACCACTGATAAGAATCAGCGCCAAATACAGGAGCGACAGAATAGTATGCAATGGCAGCACTTGGAATTGTATTACAAGCACCATTCGGTCCGGTGATTCCAATTGGAATACGCGGACTGGCGAAGACAACACCGCAACGGGAAATACTACTACCGCAGGTATTGTTAGCTGCTACACAAAGCGTAGCATGAGTATAACCGGGGAGAAAGTCTACGGTTATGGTATCATTCCCATTGTCATGAATTACGGTACTATTTGAAGGAGTAAAACTCCACGTATAGCTCGTTGCACCCGGAACAGAGTCAAGCGTGTACTGAATGTTTGTCATGCTGCAAACACCGTAAAATGGGCCCCAGATAGCGCCCGGTTTAACAGGTAATGCACGAATTTTCATTTCACGTAGTTCGCTTGAATTACAACCGCTATTCGAACAAATATTTAATTGACCGCTACCGAAGTTTGCAGGAAATGTAATATCAACTGTTGTTACAGAAGTTGTCAATGGATTTCCACTGGCAGCAGGAGAAGTTACCACACAACCCGGAGGAGCATACCAGGTATAACTGGTCGCACCAGGAACCGGAGCAAATGAATACGTATACGTACCACCCGGACAAGCACCAACACTTGGACCTGTAACTGAACCCGGTTTTGCCGGAGCACTGAATACAGCGATGGCATACAAACCTGAGTTACCTCTACAGTTTGTAGCTGCAACACGCAAGTATCCCCATACAAATCCTGTATCGACTCTGACAGTAATTGAATCGGTTCCCGCTCCATCAATAATGGTCATGCGACTTGGCAATACCCAACTGTATGAAGTTGCAATTGGATCCGGATTTACTGTATAGGTTACGATATTACCCGGACAGACTGTTGTAGTCGGGCCATTAATGGCAGTAGGTTGAGCAGGACGAGCACCGGCATAAGAAACTAAAGAACAATATGGACCGGAAGTATTTACACCATCATCAGCTGTCACACAAACAGAACCGAAGTTAGAAGCAAATGAAACCTGAATGGAACGAGTACCCTGACCACCGGAAATAGTAGCACCTGGAGGAACTGTCCATGTATAATTTGTCATGTTAGGAATTGAGTCAACTGAAAACACAACACCCGTTTGATTCACACACGCAACGGCAGGACCATGAATTAAGCTGGAACTGGTTGAGAATTGAGAAGAAGGAAAGGCTGATGTACCAAATGAACCGGCATTGTTTGCCGCCTTGGTTATTAATCCGATACAAAGGTTCAGGAGAACCAAAAAAATAATCAGAACTGTCTTTCTCATAATTTGCATATACCCTAAATTGATTATCCAAGGTCTTATAGCAGAGAGAAAGAGTTTATGTTGATGAATTAAACCGCATGAACTTACAGTTGACAGGTTAGACCAAAAATGGTGTCTCTACTTCTATTAAATACATAAACAGGTTGAAATAGTAAAGGCAAATTGAAGAAAGAAGTTCCGGAGTCGTGTAAGAAGTGAATAGAAAAACACTTTTTCTTTTAAAAAAGTGCCCGGGGAGAGACTCGAACTCTCAAGGATATAACTCCAACGGCTTCTGAGACCGCAACGTTTACCAATTTCGCCACCCGGGCCTTTAAATTCGGCTCTGCGAGCCGGGTGGTTTGTAAAAACCACCCCGGTAAACGGAGTGCCCAGGGCGAGACTCGAACTCGCATGGTTGCCCGCCACCCCCTCAAAGTGGTGCGTCTACCAATTTCGCCACCTGAGCATTAAATGATATTTGTAATCGAGGGGCTGCAAAAATAGAAAAAGTATTTATGTGTCGGTGCTTTTTTGGCAAACAGTTTCTTGTGATTGAGGATTTCCGAATTAATTGGCTGGGAATTAGTATTTAGTAGTCTGTAGTCTGTATGCTGACTGTATACTTCTGAATACAGACTACTGAATACTGACTACTAATTGCCGGAAAGAGACTAGCATAAAAACGCGCACCCCATTACTTACTTCAAATACTTCTCCAGAAACCCAAAAAACTCGCGTTGCCACATGAGACTATTTTGTGGTTTAAGTACCCAGTGATTTTCGTCAGGGAAACTTAGGAAACGAGCGGGGACGTTTTGCATTCTTGCAGCTGAATATGCTTCAAGGCCTTGTGAATACGGAATGCGATAATCTTTTTCATTTGAAATAATCATAATAGGTGTATCCCAACTATGCGCATATAAATGAGGAGAATACTTCGTGTACATTTCCGGTTTTGGAAAACGGAAATAAGGACCGTCATTTTCTTTGTTGTAGAAGAATAGTTCTTCTGTTGCCAACATACTTTCTAAATTATATACACCGCAATGTGAGATGAAAGCTTTGAAACGTTTCTGATGATTTCCTGCTAACCAAAAAACAGAATATCCTCCGAAGCTCGCTCCTACTGCACCGAGTTTTTCTTTGTTGACATAAGGATATTTTGCAACACTATCAATTGAACTCAACAAATCCTGCATGCACTGTCCGCCCCAATGTCCGAGAATAGCATCGTTCCACTCTTTTCCAAATCCCGGTAATCCTCTTCTGTTAGGCGCTACAACGATGTAACCATTTGCAGCCATCAACTGGAAATTCCAACGATAAGAAAAGAACTGACTAACGGTGCTTTCCGGTCCGCCTTGACAATATAATAATGTCGGATACGTATTCTTCGGATTAAAATCAGGCGGATAAATAACCCATGTTAGAATTTCTTTATTGTCTGTGCTTTTAATCATCATCTTCTCCACTTTTCCCAGTGTAAGAGAACGAAGCACTTCTTTATTTGTAAATGTCAATTGCTTAGACAGTCCTGATTTTGTATCAACAGAAAAAACTTCCGTTGGTTCACTCATAGTCATTCGGGTAGCAGCAATTTTATCCTGATTGTTTATAGTCCGAACAGAAATACTGTTAAAGTCTGCCGTATCATTCGTTAGCTGGCGAACTTCATTTCCTTTTTTAGCATTGAGCTCGCGTACAAAAATCTGATCGGTTGCTTTAATGTCTGCAATGAAATACAATTTATCAGAAGCACCTGACCAATGCACATTTTCCACATTGTATTCAAATTCTTCCGTCAGATTCTTCGCTTTTTTTGTTGTCAGATCATATAGAAATAATCGCTGCAACGCTGCTTCATTGTTTGGTTCTTCCCAGCTTACATAAGCAATGTATTTTCCATCCGGAGAAAATACCGGCGCCTTGTCGTAAGCTAAATTGGTTGAAGTAATATTGGTTGTTGTCTTTGTTTGAACATCATAGAGAAAAATATCAGAGTTAGTTGTCAAAGCATAATCACGGCCATTTAATTTTTTACAGGTGTAAGCTAAGTAACGACCATCAGGACTCCATGCAATTTCTTCATCACCACCGGTCGGTCGCAATGGAGATTCAAACGGTTCGCCTGCCATGATATCGACAGGTTGTTCCTTTATAGCACCGAAAAAAGGAGTGACAAATATGTGGCTGTAAGAACCATTGTCCCACGAATCCCAATGACGCATCATGAGATCATTGTAAACATGTCCGGTCGTTTTTGGTAAATCTTTATAAAGATCTTTTCCATCAAACTTTGCTGCTTGCACCATTTGAGTAATCCATATCATTTTGCCATTGGCAGAAATTTCATATTCATTGATGTCATCACTCAGCGAACTGATTTGTATTTTATTCGAACCATCGGCATTCATGCTATACAATTGGTTCGATCCTGTTCTATCATTCAGATAATAAATCGTACTTCCATCGGCACTCCAGCGAGGTGACGTTTCATTGGAAGAATCAGAAGCGATTGTCCGGGTATTATTTTGAGTAAAATCGTAAAGCAGAATATTGGTATTTCCTTTATTCATATCAACATTATAAGTACGAACCGTGTAAACGATTCTACTTCCATCAGGAGCCAATTGAGCATCAGAAACACGACCTAATTTCCAAAGAGTCTCCGGCACCATCCATCCGGCATGAGCGTAAATTGAAATTAAAAGTGCGGGAAGGAGAAGATATTTTTTGAAGTTCATTGGGTGGTTTTTTTTGACACAGAGATAAAGGAGATGATGGAGATCACAGAGATTTTGTGGGCACGGGCAAAACTAAGAAAAAGCAAATGAATACTACAAAAAATTGCGATCAGCGATGAGCGATCAGAGAAAGGCGAATTTCTTTGAAAGGTTGTAAATCCATCAGGTCTATCATAATCCATACTTACATTTATTTACTTTGCAGTCTTTTAAATTCCAGACCTGTTTCCGTAAGGTGCAATTTTGTCGAAATTTTATACCTTCGTATAGATGATTAGTCAACTCACTCCGACACTTTTTTGGGATACGGATATTTCTTCTCTTTCCGAAACGGAACACGCCGGATTTATTATACAGCGTGTTTGTATGTTTGGCTCGTGGAACGATTGGCTTCTTCTAAAAGATAAATACGGGATGCAGAAAATAGAAAAAGAACTATTGGCAGCTCGATATCTTGATAAAAAAACGCTGAACTATTTTAGTCTTATATTCAACCAACCAAAAAATAATTTTCGATGCTTTTCCTCGCAACAGTCAGCCCAAACGCATTGGAATTATTAAAAGAACTTCAAGAGCTTCCACTCCTTGAAAATTTTTACCTTGTTGGAGGAACGGCTCTTGCACTGCATCTTGGTCACAGAATTTCCGTTGACCTCGATTTTTTCACTTCTAAAGAATTTGACACAGGCTCTTTCGTAAATACTCTAAAAGAAAAGTATTCTATTTCTCTTTTAGCTCAGGCTACTAATTCATTGACCTTGGATATTGATTCAGTAAAGACAGATTTCATCAGACATAATTACCCATTGATTAATCCTGTTTTGCATGTATCTGGAATAAGGCTTGCTTCAATCGAGGATATTGCAGCGATGAAACTGAATAGCACAATGAACAGAGGATCGAAGAAAGACTTTTTCGATATCTGCGAATTACTAAAACATTATTCGTTTGAAAAACTTCTGACTTTTCATTTAAAAAAATACGACTTCTCATCTCAGATGATTGTTTTAAAAAGCCTCATTTATTTTGAAGATGCAGAAAAAGAACCGGATCCCGTTTCAACAAATTCAACAACCTGGCAATCTGTGAAAACGAAAATCCGTGAAGAAGTTAGTATATTTAGTAAGTAGTCAGGAAGTACTCTTAAGTATGAATTTGATTCGCTCACGCCTCTGTCATCTCCACAAAAATTTGTAAATCGTGTAATAGCGAAACGTGCAAATCATAAATAACTAATCGCTTTTTATTTTTATCAACTTTTGTAGTAACTCTTTACCATCTAAAGCGATCCTGATGGTATAAAACCCGGGCAAAAAAGAAGCAATATTTATTGATTCATTTGTATAAATAAATTCGTGGTGAATCATCCTTCCCAACTGATCATAAATCATCACCTGAATTAATTTTTCCGTTTCAATTTTGAATTTTATCAGATCAGTTGTTGGATTGGGATAAATAAAATGCTCCCCTTGTTTATCAATTCTATCCTCGATGCCGGTAGAAAGTGAATCACAAATACTTCCGGCGACCGGACCCAGGTTATAATTGGGCATGTTTGGCAATGAAACCCAAGTATAGCCTGTACCTAAATCCAAATGACAGGAATCATAATTACAAGCTGTACCAAATGAATCCGGCGATAGAATAACATCTAAATGATGCGTATAGTAACTATTGAAATTGGCCCTCCTCCTTTTGCTATGTAGATTTTATCATCAGGACCTAATAAGTGATGGCCAATAAAGATTCCGTAAAACAACGCTGTATTTGGATAAGTAAATATCGTTTGCCTCGATGACCTTATGTTGCTTGCATGTAAATCGAACTGATAAACAAATTTTGCCGAATCCGAGTAAGATGAAGTATATAAAAATCGATTATTAGGTGAAAAGCTACATCCCCAATAGTGGTTTGACATAGTCGACATGGTATCACCTAACTCTACATAGTCAGACAATCGTCCGGTGCATCGATCAAAATTATACAATTCAAATGAAGCGTTATAACTAGGGACAGCGAATATACTACC
>JAYSPU010000373.1:0-1724 GCA_043721935.1 Bacteroidota bacterium
TTTTCTCTCATCTTGATCGGCATGAGAAACAAGGATTTTCAGTTTGTGCTACCGTTCATTGTCAGGTTTATCATGCACGATCCAGATTTAACGATCAAATTCAAAAGGCAGCATTAGCGACTGAAGGTCTTATCTTGGTTGAAAAGTCAGGAAAGATTTTAACGGTAGCTTATCACAGTAATTGTGGAGGACAAACTGTATGTGCTTCTGAGGTATGGACTAAAAAATTGTCCTACCTGCAAAGTGTGAGCGATTCTTTTTGCAGTCGTTCAGGACATGCTTTATGGGAAAAAACCATTGATCGCAGTGAATGGAATAAATATCTATGGAGAAAAATAAAATGTCCCGTTGAGGCAGGGCTGCCGGATTCACTTTATTCATTTTCTCAAAGTAGCAGGAAGAATTCATTCGTCTTTGAAGGAAATGAATTGGCGTTAAAAGATATTCGGAGTGACTGGAAGCTTAATTCAACTTTTTTTTCAATTGAACCATTGAACAATCAAATCATTTTCAAAGGAAGAGGCTACGGTCACGGCGTCGGACTCTGTCAGGAAGGAGCCATGCAAATGGCAGCAGAAGGAATTAAAATGGAAGAGATTTTGAGTTTCTATTTTATAGGGTCGGTTTTGAAACGACGCTAGTCAGTTGTTTAGTTGGCAGTTGGTCAGTTGTCAGTTTGCTAGTTGACAGTTGGTCAGTTAGTCAGTTAGTCAGTTGTTTAGTTGTCAGTTACCTAATAAAAAATACACATTCAAAGTACCATCATCTTTAAGTGAATATTAGTTTCCAAGTTCTATCGATCTAAGTTGGGATTACATTAGCAGAGTGGAGTCGATTAGTAATGTTCCTTTTGTTCGATTTGTCCCTGCTTTTTGCATTGGTATTCTCATTGGCTTTCATTCAGTTTTTGAAATTGATTTATTGCTGATTGCATGTTTAATTTTTTTAGTGGTTGGATTTGTATTTCATAACTATGTTAAGGCATTCAGGCGTCGATGGTTGTTCGGATTGATTATTCAATTTTTGTTTTGTTCTGTTGCAGCATTACTTGTTGAATTGAAAAATACTGATCATGCTAAGAATAATTTCTCAACGTTTTCTTCAGTAGAAAAATATAGTGCAAAGATTCTGACGATAGTAAATAGAAATGGCCGGCAAAGGGCAGAAGTGGAAGTGAATTATTGTTCGGTTGGTAATGAATTGAAACGAGTTACAGGAAAAGTGCTTGTGTATTTTCCTAAAAATGATTCTGTACTAATTCGTCCCGGCGATCAGTTGGTATTCAATACTCAACCGGTGGCTGTTCCCGGAATGAAAAATCCGGGTCAGTTTGACTGGCAAGGATATCTGGCATTTAAGAGAATCCATCATCAGGTCTTTCTCAAGCAGGATGATTTCGTTGTTTCAACTGATTCCTCTTTTTCTGTTTTCAAAAGTATAGTTCACCTCAGAAACAAAGGACTTGCTATTTTTCATCAATACATAAAAAATCAGGAGTTCGCATTACTTTCGGCCCTGGTTTTTGGATATGACGACGAGATTGACGCTGATGTGGTCAAAAGTTTTACAGCTTCCGGTACGCTTCATATTCTTTGCGTTTCAGGAATGCATGTGGCCATCATTTACACGACGCTGTTATATGTGCTGAAAATTATTTTTCGGAAAAGGAAAGTGAAATGGCTTCGGTATTTTATTTTGCTAATCGCTTTGTGGGCGTATGCATT
>JAYSPU010000374.1:0-2499 GCA_043721935.1 Bacteroidota bacterium
CTCCGGGAACATTTTCAGTTTCACTTGTTGCATCGAATCTATTTGGATGTAAAGCGAATATAACCTATCCTGATATTATCACTGTGTATCCTGAAGCAGTAGCGCGATTCACACCGAATCCTTCTGTTACAAATGTGTTAGCTCCGGCATTTCAGTTCCAGAATTATTCTACTAATTCAGCTACTTACAGTTGGGATTTTGGTGATGGTGATTCCGCATTCATTCGTAATCCATCGCATTCGTATGTTGATACAGGCAGTTACAACGTCATGTTAATTGTTACTTCACCTGATGGATGTATTGACACAATTGCCGGAGTTGTTCGCGTTGAAGATAATTTTGCCTTCTATATTCCAAATGCCTTTTCACCGAATGGTGATGGTGTTAACGATTCATTCCGTGGTTTCGGAGTGGCAATTCGTGCATTCTCTATGTCGATTTACAATCGTTGGGGCGAAATAATTTATCGCACCAATGATTACAATCAACCATGGGACGGAAAAGTGAAAGACACCGTTCAAAATGATGTATATGTTTATCGGATAGAAGTCGTAGATCATCATGAAGAGAAACACGTGTATCTCGGAAATGTTTCTGTCGTTCGGTAATCAGTATTTTGTTTCCTCTATTAACCGTATATAATTTATCTCCCAAATTCTGCTATGAGAAAAATCGCGATTGTTATCGCCATGATTGGTATTGTTTCCTGTTCATCAAAAAAAATGCAACCTGCAGCTTCTGATGTTTCCCAAAATTTAAAAAATCTGTTTGACCGGTATTACGAAGAACGACTTCGTTATTTCCCTTTGGAAGCAACGGCAATTAATGATCAACGTTACAATGATAAACTGCCGATTGACATAAGTGAATCGTATCGTTCGACACTCCGTGATTTTTTTGCAAATTATCTGGAAGAAGTAAAAAAGTTTGATCGTGAACAGTTAACAGAAGAAGATAAAATCAGCTATGATGTTTTCAAAAGAGAAATGAGCATGCAGATTGAAGGATTGTCCTTCAATGAGTACCTCATGCCTTTGAATCAGTTTTGGAGTATGCATTTAACCTTTCCACAATTAGGATCGGGTAGCGGGAACCAACCATTTAAAACAGAAAAAAACTACTCAGACTTTTTACATCGAATCGATGACTTCGCTGTTTATATGGACTCATGCATATCAAATATGCGTCGTGGAATGGCAGCAGGAATTGTTCCTCCAAAAGCGTTGATGGAGAAAGTACTTCCTCAATTGAAATCAGTTATCGTTAAAGATGTAAAGCAAAGTGTTTTCTACGGACCGATTAAAAGCATACCCGATAGTTTTTCTGTAGAGATAAAAGCATCGTTTGACAGTCTGTACACGCTGGCGATTGTTACGAAAATAAATCCTGCATATGAAAAAATGTACACGTTTATTAAAAACGAATACATTCCGAAATGTCGCACAACAGCCGGTATTTCTGAAGTTCCACAGGGAAAAGAGTTGTATGCGTTTTTAGCGAAACAATGGACGACAACTGATTTAACTCCTGATCAGATTTTTGAAATCGGACAAAAAGAAGTTGAGCGTTTACGGAATGAAATGGAAAAAGTAAAAGCAGAGACAGGCTTTACAGGAACCATGAAAGATTTTTTCAAGTTCATTCATACCGGTAAACAATTCATGCCATTCACTACAGATAGTCAGGTCATCAATGCTTACAGAGCGATAGAGACGAAGATGCAACCGCAGTTGAAACAATTATTTAACCTCGTACCAAAGGCAGGATTTGAAGTTCGTCAAACAGAAGAGTACAGAGAAGCTTCTGCAAGTGCTGAATATAATCAGGCAGCACCGGATGGTAGTCGGCCGGGAGTTTTTTATGTACCCGTTCTCGATCCTAAAAAATTCAATGTGGTGGGAATGGAAGATTTGTTTTTACACGAAGCAATTCCGGGGCATCATTATCAAACATCTATTCAACAGGAAAATGATTCGCTGCCGAAGTTCAGACGCTTTGGTTGGTATGGAGCTTACGGAGAAGGATGGGCATTGTACACTGAATCGTTGGGAAAAGAATTGGGATTATACACTGATCCGTATCAATACTTCGGAAGTTTGAGCGAAGAAATGCATCGCGCCATTCGTTTGGTTGTTGATGTTGGTATGCACATGAAAGGCTGGACACGTGAAAAAGCGATTCAGTTTTCATTGGACAATGATGCAGAAAGTGAAGCGGATATTACTGCTGAAATTGAACGTTACATGGCCATTCCCGGTCAGGCCTTAGCTTATAAAATCGGCCAGATGAAAATTTTGGAAATTCGCCATAAAGCGGAGAAAGAACTCGGATCTAAATTTGACATCAAAGAATTTCATGATCAAGTGTTGATTGATGGTTGTTTGCCGCTTGATATTTTTGAGAAAAAGATGGATCGGTATATTCAGAAGAAGAAGGGCACAGTATAAAGAGTTCCTTTTTATACTACGTTTTTATTCAAGCGGGTAAAACCCCGGCTGT
>JAYSPU010000375.1:0-2618 GCA_043721935.1 Bacteroidota bacterium
TGAAAGGATATAAAAAAACGTTTTTTCTTTTTATTAATAAACGTAATACTCTCATTTGTTGCTATTCGATATAACCAGGTGTATAGTTGTGAATCTTGCCGGAATCCATCGAGACTTGTCCAGACTTTTATAAAAAGATTTTGAATAATATCATTGGCATCGTCATGATCAAGGACCATTCTTCTGATGTGCCAGTAAAGTCTGTTCTGATATTTTTTTACAAGTAAATTAAACGCATAATGCTTAGTGTCAGCATTTCGGAATTTATCTAGTAATTCGCTGTCATCGAATTCATCCATAGAATGGTTTGGTCGAATCAGGTATGACTGAGTATTTGCTTTTTCCGGGCGAATGCCTTTTCAGCAGCAGTAACAATATTGACTGCTTCCAGTCCATATTTTTGCATCAACTGATCCGGTATTCCACTTTCACCAAATGTATCCATTACGGCTACGTATTCTAAGGGTGCTGGGAACTGCGAACATAAAACATGCGCAATTGCATCTCCTAATCCGCCATTCAATTGGTGTTCTTCAGCTGATACAGCACATCCTGTTTTTTTGACCGATCGTATGACGGCTGCATGATCCAATGGTTTAATGGTATGAATATTAATCACCTCAGCGGAGATTCCTTTTTCTTCCAATATTTCACACGCTTCTAAAGCTTTCCATACTAAATGACCGGTTGCAAAAATGGATACATCTGTTCCTTCTGAAAGCATTAATGCTTTTCCAATTTCAAATTTCTGATCGGCAGGAGTAAAGATGGGAACGACCGGTCGTCCAAAGCGGAGATAGACAGGTCCTTCGTAAGAGGCTATGGCAATGGTTGCTGCTTTTGTCTGATTATAATCGCATGGATTAATTACCACCATATCCGGTAGCATCCGCATCATTCCTAAATCCTCAAGTATCTGATGTGTTGCGCCATCTTCGCCTAACGTAATACCGGCATGTGATGCACAAATTTTTACGTTCTTTCCTGAGTAAGCTATACTCTGACGAATCTGATCATAGACTCGTCCTGTCGAGAAATTTGCAAATGTTCCGGTGAAAGGAATTTTTCCACCAATTGTCATTCCGGCTGCAATGCCCATCATGTTGGCTTCTGCAATTCCAATTTGAAAAAATCGTTCAGGAAATTCTTTTTCAAATGCATCCATCTTCAGCGATCCGGTAAGATCTGCACAAAGGGCAACGACATTTGGATTCGTTCTTCCTAGTTCAACTAATCCGGCACCAAATCCGGAACGAGTATCTTTTTTATCGGTGAATGTAAATTTTTTCATTTGCTCTAATTTAACAAAACAATATTGGATTCGCCTGAGACGACTGAGAATTCTTTTTCTAATGTGTAAATGGATTCTTTTGAATTTTTTGGTCGGTAAACTACCCGATATCTACCCGGTTGAAGTACAATCGTTTCTTTCGAAAGACTGTCGTCCAGATTATACACCCATTTTAATCCGCTATTATCTTCTGTATAAATACTTCCATAGCCTTGATTGTTCGAGATAACAGTCACTAACCCCGGTCGTGGAATACGAACAGTCGTTGTCTTACTTTGCGAAACATCTACATTTTCTAGATACACTCTTGGTGTGGTTAGTATTTCAAGATCGTATTTTCCAACAATGTATTTTTCCTGTGCATTGATATCCTGAACATTCAGTGTTTTCATATCACCGTGAAGCCGAATAATGGATTGTACTTTTTTGTATTCAGCGGTTCCGTCAAACTTTAACAATAAATAGCCTTGAGGTGCATCAATGCCGACTATCGTGTGTTTTCCTGGAGTGAGCAGAACAGAATCTATCGTGACAGGAGGGAGTGTATGCACCATTATTTTGTAAATGGGCAATGGATCCAGAACCAATGTATCCGGATTTCCTCTGGAATTGATGGTATGAATAAAATTGTACTTTATAGCTCCCGAATGATAATCGGTGAATGTCATGTTCACATTTGTTTCAGTTGGATTGTGAAGTTGATCAAGTAAATTTACTTGCATGGTCGTGTTATTCAATGCTTGTGAAATAACAATATTCAATGCGTCACGAAACATGGTTTCATTCGTAGCATCAAAATAACGACCAACACATTCAAATGTTTTTTTCAAACTGATATCAAGTCCTAATCCGATGACAAATGGTTTCAGGAAAATATTTTTTTTCTGTAATGCAGCTGATACTGCACAAGGATCACCGCCACATTCTTCGATCCCATCAGTAATTAGAATAACGATGTTGCGGGATGGACTTTGGGGGAAATCATTTCCGCAAAGTTCAAGTGAACGGGCTATGGGAGTAGTGCCTTTCGGAATAAGAGCTTTTAATACTTCCTGAATTCGATGTGTGTTACCTTTTGAAAATGGAACTTCAAGTCTGCTGTCGTCACAATCCTGAGGTGGAAAAAGTTTCGTATGACCATAAACACGTAAGGCAAGTTCAATATTGGGAATGTACCTGAGACTGTCTAGCAATTGCAACATTAAATTTCGCGCAACATCAATCTTAGCACCTGATTGCCACCGGCCATACATACTCTGAGAAGCATCGAATAAAAATTCGATACGAGTCAGTGTAATTGCTTCCGGTTTTTTTTGAGCAGATGCTG
>JAYSPU010000376.1:0-2731 GCA_043721935.1 Bacteroidota bacterium
GGCAAAAGCAAATATCCATTCGCATTCTCAATCCATTGGAGAAATTGAAACAGACAACAAAACTTTTTTAAAAATATTTGTTCAGGATGGCAGTCTGGACATTTCCGAACTTCAATTTCCCGGAAAATCCAGAATGAAAATCAGAGATGTTTTGAACGGATATAAATTTGACTCCGGAATAAAATTTTGTTAACAGCAACTCTTAAATTTGCACAAACAAAATGAAAAAAATTATAGTTTTCTCCGGTGCCGGTATCAGTGCAGAAAGCGGATTGAAAACATTCCGTGGCAGTGATAGCTTATGGGAAAACTACCGAATTGAAGACGTAGCAACTCCGAATGCCTGGCGAAAAAACCGGAAAGTAGTATTGGATTTTTACAATGAACGGAGACGTCAGGTAGTTGCAGCAATGCCTAATGCGGCACATCATGCACTCGTACGCCTGGAAGAAAAATTTATCGTTCACATCGTCACACAAAATATAGACAACCTGCATGAGCGAGCCGGATCAACTCGCGTACTTCATTTACACGGTGAAATTATGAGAGCCCGAAGCACCGTTGATCCCCGAATGATTTATCCGCTAAGTGGAAGTGAATTGAACGAAGGAGATACCTGCGAAAAAGGTTCACAACTCCGTCCCCATATTGTCTGGTTTGGCGAACAGGTACCGGCCTTGCCGGTTGCCGCACAAATTGTATCGGAAGCCGACTTTTTTATAGTTATTGGAACATCCCTGAATGTATATCCGGCTGCAGGTCTTATTAATTATACACCGGCAGATTGTGAAAAGTATTATGTTGACCCTGCTGCAGGATCAATTCCAGGTTATACTATTGTGAAAGAATTGGCCGGCACAGGCGTGGCCAGACTCGTTGATCAGTTAATGACAGGCTAAATGCAAGAAAGTTTTTTTGAAAGTGAAATGTTCAGATGGGTGGTATTACCTATTTTGATCTTTATCGCCAGAACCATGGACGTGACTCTGGGCACGCTCCGAAACGTTTTTATTTCCAAAGGATTCCGGAACATTGTTCCTTTTATAGGCTTCGTGGAAGTTTCCATCTGGCTAATTTCGATTCGTCAGGTTATGCAGCACCTTGACAATCCTGTATGTTACATAGGTTTTGCCGGCGGTTTTGCCATGGGAACATACGTTGGATTAATCATTGAAGGTCGGCTTGCACTTGGTCTGCAAGTATTACGAATCATTACCTCAGCAAACTGGGAACCTCTGGTTGATGCACTTCAAAAGCAAAACCTTGGAGTTACTATTATTGATGGTCATGGAGCCAAAGGACCTGTAAAAATGATTTTTACGATTGTTAAAAGAAAGGACGTGAGCTTCGTCAGAGAGATTATCCGGGCCGTAAATCCACAGGCATTCTACTCTATCGAGGACATCAGAGTGGCCAATCAAGGCGTTTTTCCTAAAAAGACGGTAAGCCACAGCAGAATGGACTATATCCGGAGCATTTTTCCGGAAGCGAAGGAAAAATAATTTTATAAACAGCTAATTATTAAACATTCTATTTCACTAATTTTGCAATCATAAAATAAACCAACCCAAACTCTCAAAAATGAAAACTAATGTAATGGTAGCACTTGTAATCGCAGGTGCAATGAGCTTCACAGCTTGTACAAAAAAAGTAGATGAAAAAACAATGGCAGAAATCAATCAGTTTGGTACTGATTGGACTGCATTAGGCGAAAAGGCGACGAACTGGAGCAATGAATTATCAGCTACAGCAACTCAGGCTAAAGAATTCGCTACAAAGCAAACTGAAATGGCTGGCATGATGGCTACCTCTAAAGATGCGGCTTTAAAAGCAAAAACTGCAGAAGCTGCAAATGTTGCGACTCAAGATGCTGCTAAACTTGAAGGTATGCAGACTGAGTGGAGCACATTCAAAGCTACTTGGGATGAAACTACTGCTCAATTCAGCGAGTGGAAAGACAAACTTTTAAAAGGTCAGGTAACTCCGGAAGATGCAACAAAAGGTCTTGCAGATTTCAAAACAAAAATGAGCGATGCTCAGGTAAAAGTTGACAGCTGGTCAACCAACTATGCTGAAGTAAAAACATCTTGCGAGAAAAACATGGCAATGGCTGCTGAATTAGGCAAGCCTGCTGATGTTGTTAAAAAGTAATTCCTTTTATTAGGACAAAGAAAGAGGCTGTCACAAAAGTAAATGTTGACAGCCTCTTTCTTTTTTTAACACGACGGCGGTTTTCTCTAAAAGCACTTTAAAATGGTTATCAGATTATAATTAGTGGCTGATCTTATCTGAAAATGTCTTTAAGGATTGAACAGTTAAAATGAAAGGGAAATACATCGACTTTAAATTCTGATCAATTCATAAAATTTAACTTTAGTCAATAATGCATCTTGTTAAAATAAAAACCATCAACAATTAACTATCATATATGTGATTGTACATTTTTTTTGAAATTGAGTTATTTGGTCATTTTATTGAATTGCCCTGAATTGGGGTTCATGCAAAGGGGAAAAACCAGGGGAAAAATTGCATGGCAAAAGCCTTACAAAGGTAGATCTGCGACATGTTTGAGAGATAGAAATTTCGTAATTGGGAGAAAAAATTTGATCATCTAATCAAGTTTCATTCAGCCCCGGGGCGAAATATGCGTAGTAAAGAATCTGAAATTTTTCCGTTCGCTCCCAGGCTTTTGAGACAGCCTCTTTTTTAGTACCGATCAGAACGCATGAAT
>JAYSPU010000377.1:0-3258 GCA_043721935.1 Bacteroidota bacterium
CATCTCGAACACTGAATCTAATTCAACTATTAACATTCAGGAGAAAGCATCCGCTACAACTTCACAATCAGAAAAAAATAATAGCGAAGTAAATCACACCCAACTTGCAGATTTCAAAGCAAAAAATAAATCAATAGAAAAATCTATAAGCAAGAAAGAAATAATTACTCGGAAACCTGTGCTTTCCTCAGATAAAACAGATTTAACTGAAAATCTACAGAAGAATACCATGGCCGGCGAAACAATATCAAAGGTTGACAACAAGACTACGCTAATTTCTGAATCCGCTTCAAAGAAAGTCAATACTAAAAAAACGGATGATAAGAATCTAGTCGTAAATGCCACAGACTCCGGACTTATTCAAAATGAATTGAAAGACAGAAACCGAAATTACTCAGACGCAAATGATGACCGTAGTGCATCAATTGCTTTCCTTCCGGCCTTAAGTCCAACTCTTTCTTCCATTTCAACCGAATCAGACGTGCATGAAAAAAACATCAAGCTACCAATTGAAAAAACTATTTATTCCAGTTGGTATGTAAATGTATATGCATTGGTCAGTGGAGTAAACAACACCTTACAGTCTACTCCGAATAACCGATATGTAGAACGCAAAAAAGCTGAAGAAAATCCGAATGTCACTCCCGGATTCGGAATTACAGGAACCTACAGAAGAAACAAGTTGAGTATTACAACCGGTATTGAATTAACGAAGAATAGTTTAAAAACTGCATATAGCTCTTATACATATCAGGATGTCATCACACAAAACAGCAGCTGGCAAACACAGTTGATTTCAGTTTACATTACCGATACTGCTTACATTAATGGCATGCGTTATTACTTTGGTCATACGGAAAATGTTCTTGACAGTTCCTATGTAACTGTTAACGATACGTCAAATCAAAAAGTGACAACACCACTTGCAAAAGGAACAATCAGTTTAACATACGTTGAAATACCTCTGCAAATAAGCTATCAATTAGTAGCTAAACGAATTGGTCTGGGAATAACAGCCGGCGTTTCTCCTGCATTTTTAATTAGACAAAATGGTTCTGTTTTGAAAGCGGATGAATCCGGTGTTCAACCGGTCAGTGAGTCGGGAAATTTAAAAAAAATGATCTGGAATGCACGAATAGGTCTTGAAGTCAATTACTATTTATCAGGCCGAACTTCCATCCTGCTTTCTCCGCAATTCCGGACAAACACACAATCTATTTATGAGTCCGGTGTCGGATATAATCAGCGCTTTTATTCAGTTACGATCGTAGCAGGCTTCCGGTATCTAATTAAGTAAAGCGAACGGAAAAGTTATTGCAAGAAATTGCAATGATGCAACAACTTATATTTTTCCGTTTTTAATTTCTTCCACTACTGCAGGATCGAGAAGTGTAGAAGTATCGCCCAGGTTTTCAGTTTCACCTTCTGCTATTTTACGCAGGATACGACGCATAATTTTTCCACTTCTGGTTTTCGGCAGACCGGTTATGAATTGAATTTTATCGGGCTTTGCAATTGCACCAATGATACGCGACACTGTCTGAACAATATCCTTTCTGGCCAATTCAGCATCGCCGTGCTGACCATTGTAAATTACATAAGCATAAATTCCCTGTCCTTTGATATCATGTGGATAACCGACTACTGCACTTTCCACTACACCGGAGTGCATGTTAATGGCATTCTCTACTTCCGCAGTTCCGATTCTGTGTCCACTTACATTGAGTACATCATCTACTCTACCGGTAATTCTATAGTTTCCATCTGCATCACGCAAACATCCGTCGCCGGTAAAATATAGATTCTCATACGTAGAAAAATAATTCAGCTTACAACGGTCGTGATCACCAAATGTAGTACGGATCATTCCCGGCCATGGAAATTTAATACACAAATTTCCACTGACATTATTTCCTTCCAGTTCTTTTCCATTCTCGTCAACCAGACAAGGTTGAACACCGGGCAAAGGTAAAGTTGCGAATGTTGGTTTTTGTGGTGTCACACCGGCCAGATTTGAAATCATTATGCCACCGGTTTCTGTTTGCCACCATGTATCAACGATAGGACATTTTTCTTTGCCAATATTTTTATAATACCAGTTCCATGCTTCTTCGTTAATTGGTTCGCCAACTGTGCCTAAGACTTTTAATGAATCAAATTTTTTCCCTTCAAGAAATCCATCTCCACATCCCATCAAACTACGTAACGCTGTAGGAGCAGTGTATAATGTTTGCGGATTATGCTTCCCTACAATTTCCCAAAAACGACCTGCATCGGGATAACTTGGAATCCCTTCGAATAAAAGCGAAGTACCTCCGGCAGACAATGGTCCGTACACACAATAACTATGACCGGTAATCCATCCGATATCAGCCGTACAGAAAAATATATCGCCCGGTTTATATTGGAAAACATTTACAAATGTATAGTTCGCCCAAACCATATAACCGGCAATGGAATGAACAACACCTTTTGGTTTCCCAGTTGAACCGGAAGTATATAAAATGAAAAGCATGTCTTCAGCATCCATGACTTCAGCAGGACAATCAGGATTTCCTTGTGTTTCTACTTTTCTGATTTCATCTTCCCACCACACATCACGACCTTTTATCATACTCACAGGTGTGCGAGTACGTGTGCAAACAATTACTCGTTTAACAAACGGACAACCAACCAAAGAATCATCAATTACACTTTTCAACGGAATATCTTTTCCACCTCTGAACGCTCCATCACAAGTAATAATGTATTCTGCTTTTGCATCGTGAAGTCTGTCAGCAATCGATTGAGCAGAAAATCCTCCGAATACTATGGAGTGAACAGCACCAATTCGAGCACAAGCTAACATAGCAATTGCCAGTTCGGGAATCATTCCCATATAAATACAAACACGATCTCCTTTTTTTACTCCGTTATTTTTTAATACAGTTGAAAATTGTTTTACTTTAAAAAGCAGCTCCTTGTAAGTAATAACCCTATGATGCTCTTCAGGATCATTCGGTTCCCAGATAATAGCCGGAGTTGACCCTAATTTTTCAATGTGTCGATCAAGGCAATTCTCCGTTATGTTCAACTTTCCACCTTGAAACCATTTAATTGAAGGCGAGGTAAATTCCCATTCGAGAACCTTGTCCCATTTCTTTTGCCAATAAAAATGCTGCGCAACATCACCCCAGAATGTCTCCGGATTTTCCACACTACTTTTATACGCTTCCTGATAAGCCTTTAAACTTTTAATCTGATAAGGGTACGACATGA
>JAYSPU010000378.1:0-2199 GCA_043721935.1 Bacteroidota bacterium
CTTTTTACAAGCTATCTTCAATAAAATCAGTACCTTGCGGACAATTCATACAGGGGCCGGGAAATCCGCCCCTTTTTATTAAAATTTAAACAATAACATGCTATTTCAGTCATTAAATCTCATTGACCCTATTTTAAAAGCAGTACAAGAAGAAGGTTACACAACTCCAACACCCATTCAGGCTCAGGCAATTCCAATCGTTCTACAAGGAACCGATTTACTCGGGTGTGCTCAAACAGGAACAGGAAAAACTGCGGCTTTTGCCATTCCTATTCTCCAATTATTAAGTGAAAACAAATCGTTCGACAGAAAAAAGAAGATCAGATGTCTGGTCGTTACGCCTACGCGCGAACTTGCTATTCAGATCAGCGATAGTTTCAAAGCTTACGGTCGTCACACCGGATTAACATGCACCGTTGTTTTTGGTGGTGTCAATCAAAATCCGCAAACAACTGCATTGCGTAACGGTATCGATATTCTAATTGCAACGCCGGGCCGATTATTAGACCTGATGAATCAGGGACATATTTCATTGCGCGATGTTGAATTTTTCGTTCTCGATGAAGCCGATCGCATGCTCGACATGGGATTTATTCACGATGTAAAAAGACTACTTGCTGCTCTTCCTAAAAAAAGACAGTCGCTTTTCTTTTCTGCAACCATGCCTCCTGAAATTGTAAAACTGGCAGGATCTATTTTAGATAATCCGAAAAAAGTTTCTGTTACTCCGGTTTCTTCGACAGTGGATATTATCAATCAGCAAATTTATTTTGTTGACAAGGGAAATAAAAATTCATTGCTCGTTGAATTGTTGAAAGACAAAAGCATTAAAACTGCATTGGTATTTACCAGAACTAAACACGGTGCTGACAAAGTAGTGAAAATGCTGGTAAAGCATAACATCAAAGCGGAAGCGATTCACGGTAACAAAGCACAAAATGCAAGACAGCGTGCACTTGCTAATTTCAAAGCACAATCTACGCGTGTATTAGTTGCAACTGATATTGCAGCGCGCGGAATTGATGTGGATGAATTGGAATATGTAATCAATTACGAAATGTCAAATGTGGCAGAGACGTATGTTCACCGCATTGGCAGAACAGGAAGAGCAGGAGCAAAAGGCACAGCGATTTCATTTTGCGATGCAGAAGAGAAAGAATATTTACGCGACGTTGAAAAACTAATCGGCAAAAAAATTCCTGTCATTGCTGAACATGCTTTTCCATTAATGGATCACAATCCGGAGAAAGCACCAAAGCAACAAGGCAGAGGTGGCGCCGGTCATGCAAGACCTAAACCATCCACTTCATCAAGCGCTAAAAGTCCGCGCAGAAGTTATGGCAAACCAAGTCATACACGTTCGTAAAAGACAAAGACGAATAAAATAAAAAGCCTGAGTGATTTTTCGGAAATCATTCAGGCTTTTTTAATGAACTATATTTTATCCGAAAAATTATTCTTTTACAAATTTCACAACGGTAATTCCATAGACGAGGTGACCGATGATGCTTCCAATAGCTATGAGCATCATGTTTCCTCCAGGCTCGGGTAATGGATCCATGATTGCAAGCATAACAGCTAATGCTATTTGTGCGAACATAAAAACAGCAAGTCCATATACAATACCCTTTACCCACATATTTTTAATTCTGTAAATCACTTTGAAAAAAACGAGTGAATAAGTTAATGCGAAAATGATTCCTGTCATAAAATGCAAGAGCCATCCGATTGTATTGGAAACATCTAATATGCCTGCAAGCATTTCGGCCGGATTCATTTTCGGCATTCCGATGATGTAGCCAATATACATTACCAAAGTCATAGCGGCAGTACCGAGAATACCGGCAATTATTCCTTTTTGAATTCTAGTTGACATGATATAAAATTTAATACAGTGAACTATTTAATTTTTGAAAAAGCGGTCTGTCCAAATTCCATAAACTGATCTTTGTCCAGATAGCCAGCACCAAACAGAACAACATTTTCGTTTTTATCCAGAACAATAAATGTAGGATAACTGTTGACATTGTATTTTCGTGCAAAAGCAATTCCTTCTCCTTTTTCAGCATCCATTTCTATACTGACAAACTTGTCATTGAAATAAGCGCCAACTGTTTTATCTGAAAAAGCGTTGCGTTTCATTTTTTTGCAATAGCCACACCAGGTTGTAGATACATCAATGAAGACGGCTTTGTTTTC
>JAYSPU010000379.1:0-4641 GCA_043721935.1 Bacteroidota bacterium
GTTGGTGTTGATATGTATTCCGATGGCATTCGTCACTCACTTGATCTGCCCTACCAGGTTTTCGAAGACCAAAGAAGCGGGGAAACATTAGGAAAGCTGCAAAAAGTCCGTTCAGATTCTGAAAAATTTATCACCTCTTTCATTAGTGTTGTATTTCAAACACTGGTAGGACTGGTATTTGTAATTTGGTATGCATTTCGTGTCCATTGGTTAATAGCTCCTGTATTTTTAATGACAGTGCCCTTGTTGGCAATTATAAGCAGTCTGCTAAGTAAAAACATAAAGAGAATAAGTAAAGTAATTTTATCCGAAACAACTGCATTGGCCGGTGCAACAACTGAATCGTTGAGAAATATTGAATTGGTAAAAAGTCTGGGATTAGCCGGACAAGAAATCAACCGATTAAACTCAACGACTAATAAAATATTAAAGCTAGAATTAAAAAAGGTACGATATATCCGCGGACTTAGCTTTGTGCAAGGTACGACAGTAAACTTTCTTCGAACGCTTTTTGTTTTTCTCTTGTACTATCTTGTATTTAAGGATCTGATTTCGCCGGGAAAACTAATGACACTGATGTTCTTCAGCTTTTTCATTTTCGGTCCACTTCAGGAATTAGGAAATGTCATTGCCATATACCGAGAAGCACAGGCTTCACTTCAAAATTTTCAATCCATTCTCGACACTCCTGTTGAAGCACGACCGGAATCTCCCATATCAATTGGGAACATTCACGAATTGAAATTCGATTATGTAACGTTTCGGCACCAGACATCTTCACACAATGCAGTAGAGTATATAAACTTTAAAGTGCGTAA
This sequence comes from Bacteroidota bacterium, assembly GCA_043721935.1. Lineage (GTDB taxonomy): Bacteria > Bacteroidota > Bacteroidia > AKYH767-A > 2013-40CM-41-45 > JADKIH01. The sequence goes on from JAYSPU010000379.1 coordinate 819, forward strand.
AGGAGAAAGCATTGCATTCGTTGGTCCGTCCGGATCCGGCAAAACTACATTGGTGAAATTACTTGTTGGCTTATATATTCCCAATGAAGGAACTATTTACTACAATGGAATTCCCGGCGATACAATTAACAAAGATGAGTTGCGAGAACAAATTGGCCTTGTGAGTCAGGATACACAACTGTTCAGTGGTTCCATTCGGGAGAATCTTTTATTTGTAAATCCGAATGCTACAGATGAAGAGTGTTTAGATGTTTTGAAAAAAGCAAGTTGTCAGTCAATACTAAACCGTGCTTCGAATGGATTAGATACTCTCATTGGTGAAGGCGGAGTAAAAGTTTCAGGAGGAGAAAAACAACGCTTATCAATTGCACGAGCACTTCTGCGCAAGCCAAAATTAATCGTATTTGATGAAGCGACTTCAGCGCTTGATTCTATCACCGAAGAAGAAATTACCGGAACTATACGCAATCTCTCAACCCTCGAGGAACATATAACAATCATGATTGCTCATCGACTCAGCACAATCATGCATGCGAACACAATCTATGTACTTGAAAAAGGGCAAATCATTGAGAGTGGAAGTCATGATGATTTACTACTCACCAAAGGACTTTACTATGCCATGTGGAGACAACAAATAGGAGAAAGAAAGAGTGTTCCCGACGGAAATGGTAACGGCGCCTATGCGACGATATCGAAGTAAAAAATAAGTAATACTTTGAGGATCTGCAATATCAAATTGTTAAAGGAAAAATACTTTCAAAAAAAAAGGTGATGGACTACCATCACCTTTTTTATAACGTAATTTGTTTTTAGTACAACTGTGCAATATTATAATAATAACTAACCGGAGGACCTTCAACTCCTGCTGCTTCCATTTTTTCCTTCAGATCTTTTGAAGTAAGAAAGTCTTTTGCCTTCTTCATGTCATTGACAACAAAAACAATAGTTACAGCCTTGTTGTTGCCAACTTCATAACCAACGGCTTTGTCTGACAGACCTGCAGCTATTCTAACATCTTTATGGCTGTCAAATTCCTTCTTCCATGAATCCCAGTCTTTAACATTATGAGTCATCATCAAACGAGCCATTACCGGACTCTTAGTAGTATCCATCATCTGGACATCAAGAAACGTAATGGCAGGAGCGCCAATGACTCCACCTTTTTGCATCGTTGTTTTTAATTCAGGTTGATCAAAAAACTCTTTTGCTCTGGCCAAATCATCCACTCTCATAGAAATCATAACCATATTCGGATCATCCATACCTCTTGAGACTGCAATACTATGCAAACCAAAGGCAAGCCGTGCGGAATCATGGCCATCATAAATGGCTTTCCATTTTTCAAAATTGGCCACTTTGTGCTTAACTAATGCTACCAATACCTGTTTAGCTACAGGCTCTGCTTCTTTAACAGCACTACTGTCTGTCATTACATTTGCATCTACCATTTTATTTTCACCTGAATGACAGGAAATAAAAAAGGTAAACATACTTGCAAATACTAAGGCATTTGCGACAAATTTAAATTGTTTCATTGTTTTTTGTGTTTGGTTTGGGTGAGAAATAATACATTAGGTTAAACGAATAATTCAAATATAAATAGGTAAAATCCAGGCAAATGTAGATAAATATTCCATCTAATAAAGTTATAAATCATATTTAAATTCGTGTTGAATTGAAAAATTTGCTTTGAATTTAATTTGCTTTTGTATATCTTTTTATCGAATCATCTAACCTTCATTCCATGCTGAAACTTATGACCAAATTTTCATGTGTTAAGTTATCAAACTTTTGCTAGAAAGGATATACATTGATTGTGGAATCTTTCTTAAATTATAATTCACTTTCCAAAATTAGAAATGCAGGATATTAATCTGAATGAATTTGAAATTCAAAAAATAATTGAGTACCCATTTTCGGAAATGTCGAATGTATTTACAACAAATACTTTTTTCAAATTCACGGGAGCAGATGAGATTAAATGCAATTTCAAAGAAGGTCAGCCTTTTCAATTAACATTCCACAATCGCGGAGAAATAAATGGAAATATCATTGCCTTCTCACTTTCAAAAATTATTTTAGAATGGAATGTGAAAGGATTTAACCGCGAAGATGAAAATCAAACCATTGTAGAAATCAATTTGATCTATGATTCAGATTTCTGCATTCTAAAGCTAAAACACAGTCTTATCCCAACTGTAGAATCAGCTAATATCAAATATATTGCCTGGACGGAACTACTTGAAAATTTAAATTCACATTTACAATCAAAGTAAAAGAATAAATCCAAATGTGATACTTGATAAAATGTAATAAACTTTTTTACTCTTCTTCATTGAAAAATGAAACAACTTCTTTATATAAATCAAAATGCTTAAAACTTTTACCTGATATAATTTGGAATAATCTTTCTTTATCTCTAAACTTTGTGGTGACATTTTTCAAATATTAATTAATCATTTAAAACGGAGGTACAAATGAATACCAATGAAGTAGAAAAACTGAACGATCAGGTCGTTGAAGCCTGGAACAACCACGACGCAGAAAAATTCTTAGATCTGCTTGACGAAACAGTAGTATGGAGTATTAACAAAGGTCCCGAAACATTTAAAGGCAAACAAAAAGTTAAAGAATATTTCGATGGATGGAAGAAAGCCTTTCCTGATTTGAAACTCAACGTGAAAAACCGTATTGCCTCAGGAGACCAGATTTCGGTTGAATATGAATTTACCGGAACGCATAAAGGCGCATTAAGGACTCGTCCTGATATGCCTGAAATTAATCCGACAAACAAAAAAGTCACCAGTTACGGCTGCTACAATGCAAGAGTAAAAAATGGACGGATTACAGAGGTGACAAACTATCCTGACCGACTTGGCTTAATAAGCCAACTTGGCGTACTGGAAGAATTACATCATGTTATCTAAGTAATTCAATGCAAGAGGCTGTCTAAAAAGTATATGTTGACAGCCTCTTTTTTTTTAATACACCTGATTATTTCTCCAAAAGCAATTTAAAATAGCAATCTGATTATAATTAGTGGATGACCTTATCAGAAAACATCCCTAAGGATTGAACAGTTTACCTGAAAGGGAAATGCACCAACCTTAAATTCTGATCAACTCATAAAGGTTAACTTAAACTGATAATATTTCCGGTTAACATAAAATCCATCAACAATTATCTATCAAATATGTGATTGCACATTTTTTTTGAAATGGAGTTCTTTGAACATTTAATTGAATTACCCTGGATAGGGGTTCATGCAAAGGGGACAAATCAGGGGAAAAATTGCATGGCAAAAGTATCACAGCGGCAGATTTGCTAGATAGCAGATTTGCTAGATATTTGAGAGATAGAAATTTCGTAATTGGGGGAAAAAAATTTGATTATCCAATCAAGTTACATTTATCCCCGGGGTGAAATATGCTTAATAAAGAACCAGAAATTTTTCAGTTCAATCTCAAGCTTTTGAAATAGCCTTTATTTAGATTCTTATCCGGGAAAAACATTCTGATCATCCAATCAAGATATATTCATCCCCGGATTTGCGACATGTTTGAGAAAAAGAAATTTCGTAATTGGGAAATAAATCTTGATTATCTAATCAAGATATATTCATCCCCGGGGCGAATTGTATTTAAAAATGAGCCTGATTATTTTCCAGTTCAATCTCAATCTTTTGAAATAGCCTTTATTTAGATTCTTATCCGGGAAAAACATTCTGAGTATCGTCTCAGGATACTTTCATCCCCGGGGCGAAATATGCTTAGTAAATAACCTGAAATTTTTAAGTTCCATCATATTCTTTTGAAACTCT
>JAYSPU010000380.1:0-1637 GCA_043721935.1 Bacteroidota bacterium
GGAATACGAGTAGCTTCAGAAGAAGAGCCAAACTTTGAATTTTACACCTCCCGCCTTGGAATTCGAAACGATGAAGTTATTGACTACTACACCAAGCAACTGAAGAAAAATCCACGTTTTCAGGTAAAAATGTTGCATTTTTTCATTAATACAGGAATTAAAGACACCGCTTATTACTGGAGTGAGCTGAATAAAATCGTCAATGTTTATTGTGAATTAAAGAAGATATGTCCGACACTGGATTCACTGGACATTGGTGGCGGATGGCCGATCCGGAAAACACTTGGTTTTGAATACGATTACGAATACATGGCCGAACAAATTGTAAAACAAATTCAAAGTGTTTGTCGTGCTCAAGGAGTTGAAGAACCAAATTTATTTACAGAGTTTGGAAGTTTTACGGTTGCAGAAAGTGGAGCTACCCTCTACTCTATTGTCGATCAGAAGCAACAAAACGATAATGAGTTGTGGTACATGATGGACAGTTCTTTCATTACAACTTTACCCGATACCTGGGGAATCAAACAGAAATTTATTTTACTTGCAGTTAACCATTGGAATCAAGAATACAATCGTGTAAATATTGGCGGACTGACCTGCGACAGTGACGATTATTACAATACTGAATCGCATGTAAATCAGGTATATCTTCCAAAAGAAGAAAAGCTTGATAAAGATCCACTCTACATTGGATTTTTTCATACAGGAGCTTATCAGGAAAGTTTAGGCGGTTATGGAGGCATTCAACATTGCCTGATACCTGCACCAAAGGTTGTCATCATTGATAGAAATGAAGAAGGAGAAATTTCTACACGACTTTTTGCAAAAGAGCAAAGTGCAAAATCGATGTTGAAAATTCTTGGCTACTAATCATCACCAACATCTCAAAAGACAAAGTATATGGTTAATGGATTAGGTGGTATTTTTCTAAAAACATCGGATCCAAAATTTTTAGCACGGTGGTACGAAGATCATTTAGGAATAGGCTTTGGCACTTCTACTTATTTTACCTTCAATTGGAAAGATCTAAAATCAGGAGAGTTATGTCATACTGATCTGAGTCTATTCCCCTCGAACACAAACTACTTTTTCCCGTCCGATCATGACGTAATGATCAACCTTAGGGTAGAAAATTTAGATACCATCCGCATCCGATTAAAAAATGACCGGCAGGAAGTAATTGATAAAATAGAAGTACATGAGTACGGACGTTTTGGGTGGGTAGTTGATCCGGAAGGAAATAAAATAGAACTCTGGGAACCACCGGCACAGCAACTTTCAGAATTCGGTTCAGAATCAAAGCTCCGAGGAGAAGTAACCGGATTAGGAGGAATTTTTATTAAGTGCAGTAATCCCGCAGTCCTTTCACAATGGTATTCAAAATACTTAGGATTATTTTTCGATCATGCCGCTCATCAGTTTTTATGGAATGAACCGGGAACTGGAAATCCTGCCTCTACCGTCTTTTCATTTTTTCCTGAAGACACAAACTACTTTTCTCCATCTAAAAAAAGATTTATGCTCAGTCTTAGAGTAAAAAATCTGGATTCTTTACTGCGCACATTGGCTCAATCAGAAATCGAAATTGTCGGACAAACACAATCGTATGAATATGGAAAGTTTGGATGGATTCTAGA
>JAYSPU010000381.1:0-8783 GCA_043721935.1 Bacteroidota bacterium
TGAATCAGAAACTTGTTAGTTAACGGACTCATTGTAGAAGTACCCGGTTCGTAACTGCTGGTAACACCTTGTGCGTATTCACCGGCTAAGAATTGAGTGTCAACAGAAGGAGTAAGAGAAGATGTGTTCGTTCCCAGATTACTGGATAAACCAATAAAGCTGTTAAAGGTAAGCGGAGCAGCAACAGAGTTTGGTTGGATCGCTTGCATCTCCAGAATTTCTGAAGGAAGTGTTCCCTGACCGTTTGTACCGGCACCATACGCTAATTGCTGGTTCCAGAATTCCGTGCTGGGCTGTGCATATAAGTCCCAGGGAACAGTAGAGTTTACTTCTAAACGAGTAGCATTGTATTTTGTAATACCTACCTGATACTTCTGGATAGTATTGAATACAAAATCTACTTGAGGCTCTGTTGTCATGTTCAATTCAAGGATACCTTGAAGATCCATAGTAACAGCTACGTACTCTTGATCAGAAAGCTGAGCTTTCGATTGGTTGATGGAAAACAAACCCGCAAGGGCGACCATCAGGATTACTTTTTTTGTGTTTTGCTTTTTCATAGGGAGTAAATGTTTATTCGATTTAAAGTTTAACTGTGTAAATATTAGGTTGAAATAATTTCTTTAGTAGATGATTGACTTCACTTTCTTACACTTTTATAAATTATTCATGTTGAGAACAGAATAAGATTTTTGTTTAAAAAGCGAGGAAGTGTTTTTTTTAGTTCGAATTCAGCTGTTTTTTTTATACTATTTTATTCAATTGTTAATTCCATCTCCGCTGCCTGAACATTGTCTTTGCTTCCATAATCAACAACACCTAAGACAGAATATTTCCCTTTTGGTATTGAACGAGGCAGATAAAATTTAACTTCTCTTTCTGCACCCGGCAATAATGTGAAGGCAATTGGCTTCTGACGTTGCTCTTCTCCATTTTGAGTATTGGTTAATTCCATATAAGATGCGCAATCAAGAATTGCTTCACCGCTGTTTTTTACTTTCAGTGCAAGAATCCGTATGCTATCTGTTGAAGCCGAGATTTCAGTAAAATTCTGAATCTCTGCATTTTTAAATGTTACAGTAGGAGGTGACTGGAAAATGTGAACAACAAACTGGAAGGTTTCCATAATACCCATACCCATTGCGTTTTTATCGTCCGATTCATTTGTTTTCTTTTCTTTCGTCAGCTTAACCTGCATGGCAGCCCATTTTACTTTATTTGCTTCCGGTGTAGAAGGAACTTGCATTAACACCTGTACTTTTTGTGTTTGACCGGGTTCCAGTTCAAAGAAAGCAGGAGTGGCATTTAACCATTGTGAACATGAATTGGGACTTTCGCCTGTTTTCATGAACTTACTCTTTCCTTGAATCCCTGTCGGTTCAAAATCGCTGAACCCGACCGTAAAGGATTGTTTGGAAGTAGAACTGTTGGTAATCATTACCTCTTGTGTTTTGTATTCACCGATCGCTGTCTTATAATATAAGCGACTGGGTGCAATCGAAACATTTTGTGCAAATAATCCAAAGCCGGTAAATATGGCAATGAAAATTAGTAGGGACTTTTTCATTTTGGTTTTTTGTTCTTGGCTATTGTTACGGTTAAAAAATTTTTGAGTTTTATCAGTTTATACCCTATTCCTTACCGTTATTGAATTTTTTTACTTCCATTTTCCTACGTTTTTCAATCGCATTAAAGGTTATTCTGAAATTTCCTGTAAAACGGCTTAAATCGAGCTGAATTCTATTCTGTTGTAAAATGAACTTATCACCCAATGCTGATTCATTAATAGTAACTGTATACATACTTAAAGGGAGATACATACTGAACTCACCTTTTCGATCTGTTAGTACAGAATAGGTCCTTCCGGAAGAATCAATAGCAGTAACCCTGATTCTTGAAATATCTATTGGTGTTTCATCCGTGTATTTCTCACGAGCTACCATTAGTGATCCGGTTAATTTAATTCCACGACTGAGTGGAATGGCAATAGTCAGTTTTTTATCGATGGTTGTTTCAATAGTTCCTGCATCCATCCATTCGGATTGGCCGATGAGCGATTGTGTACGGATAGCATATACACCACCCGGAATGTTTTCATAATACACTTCACCTTTTGCATTCGTCACCAGGTCTTCTCCAAAAAGAACAGCAGTTGAATCTTCAGATCGGTTGAATAGTCTGAGTGCTTTTATATTGATCAATACATTTCCTAGGCCTTCTTCGTCTTTGTCCTGTCTACCATTTCCATTTAAATCTTTAAATACAATTATTTTTGCCGAACCAAATTTTTTCCCCGGAACCGGCATTCCAATAGTTTTACGTACACCAAATCCCATATTGAATTCTGAATTGGCAGTGGTTTCGTATGGAGCTCTGTTTGGAATATCCTGTGCAAGTGGATTTGCATGTTGTGCTCCTCTCAGGAAGGAAGCGTAGAATGAGAATCGAACTCCGCTTTTTGAATAATAGTAAAGTTCAGGACGAATACGTAAGCTGTAACGTTCGAAATAGGTTTGATAGAGTAAACTTGCCGTCGTAGTCAATAATAATTTCCCTTCAGAGAACCAATGATCGTGTGAACTCATCAGGTTTAAGGACTGCGGATTAATATGATCAGAAATAAAGCGACTCTGTTCTGTTAGTTGTGATGCACCATATAGATATCTTAAACTAAAGAATGTTTGATTCCACCTGGAAGAGATGGTGAGTCGGGAGTAAAAGAAATCAGGAATGTTTGTGTCTAATACTTTTGCATAACCTGCAAAACCGGTTACTGAAAACCTAGTTCCGGGAATGTTTCGCGCATTGTATTCAAATCCGATTCCACGACTTGCAACCCGAATGACAGGATTCTTTTCATAGATATAAACAGGCTTGAAAGCTACACTGCTATTTGCAGTATTGATTCCCCAGCGGAATTCATATCGATCAGACTGCATCGAATTGCCATCAACAATAATTCCATTTGAAATGTATGTTGGACGCTGATTAAATTGTTGTGCGTTTAAACTATAAGAGTTTTTTACTCCTGATGTATAGGTTACGCGACCGTTATAAAGAGTAATTCCCCGGGCAATTGCATAAAATGACGAACCGTATGTGGTTCCGGCTCCGAAGTTTAATTTTTTAAAACTTCCGGAATAATTAAGGTCGTAACCATAACCGGTCTTTTGCAAAATTGAACCGTTTGTTGTTGCCGATTCTAAAGTATAACCACCACCAACAGTGAATTGATGGACGCGATGGATTTTCCAGGATGCATTTGTATTGTATATTTTATTCGAGAGTGTAAGTTGGCGAGCAGAGTTCTGAGTGAGGTAATTATTCCAGGTAAGATTTTTTAATCGCACGCTATGATAAAAACCGTAGCCCTCGGTGTTTGAACGATTCAAAATTCCCGGTGTACCGGTCATCATGGCGCCAAAAGTATTTTTGCCAAACGTATATGAACCTTTGATTCCTTTTCCTGTAAGTAAACTTCTTCCCCAGCCATTAATTTCACCAAACTCTAATGATTTTTTTTCGTCAAAATATCCGATGTAATGATTGGTTCCGAGGAATGCATTTCGATCGAGATAATTATTAATGAAAACACTTTGAAAGCGATAATTTAAAATGCGATTATTTCCAAGAAGAGAATTACCATATGCATCCACTGCCATCGTTGTTCCTTGTGAAAGCATGTCATATACATTGGCTTCCAATGTTAATGGAATGGCAGCATGTGCAAATTCATTTCTTTGTGCGTGATCACTTGCTTTGATGAATTGCATCGTTGAACTCCACGAATTCAATTTACCATTTCCTTTTGCAAGGACCTGAACAGAGTACGTTTCTTTGGAAGGTTCACGACGCAGATCGGCATCTTTTTGTCTGCGGTTAGAAAACTCAAGTCTTCTCAATGCAAGAAATGAAATAACAGTATCAGCGCCAACGGGAAGTTCAATGGAGAAATTAAGAGGAGCAATTGAAGCATCTTCTTCCCGAAGAATAACTACACGACGATCCGGAATTAATGTCATCCGGATATTTTCATCTGTATTTCCATCGTTCTTTAAATGGATAGAAAAAGATGAGGTGTCATTACCATTAATAAAAAACTTTTGCTTCACCGGTATTTGAGCAGTCCAGTTGATGTGTTGACGAATGCGTATGTACCAGTTTTGCGAAGCGAATTGCATTCCCTGATCTGAAACCAACATAACAGAAGTGATGTAACTTGTTCCGCCTTTCGCTAATTTCTCAGGAATAATTCGGATCGGAATAAAGAGCGAATCGTTTACACCGATTTCAATGGTCTTGTCTTTATTGCCCATCATCGTCCAACCTGCAGGAACAGACCATGCAAGATGAAAGCGAGCAACATGTCCGGTGTAATTTTTTATTCGCAGCACATTCGACGCCACTTCAGTAACTTCCTGTTCCGTGTTGTTACGGACGAAGTCAGCCTGAATACCGTATTGAGCAGCACGAACTTTTCCTCCAAAAATGGAGAAGAAGAGGAGCAAGCCCATCCATGTGACCTTGAAAGTCGGAGTATGTGATACTTTAATATACACTACACATACAAACGCCTTTTCTTATCGGCCGTTGCCGTTAAAAGCGTAAGGATATTACAGTTTTTCGGTCGGTTTCTACAAAAAGAATTTTAAAATGAATAGTCCTTCTGTATTATTCATCTCACTGTTTTGGCTTCATTTTTAAGAAAATTTAAAAGGTGTGAGATTGTTAATGTTGATTTCTTCAGGAATCGCAATGATTGATTGAAGCTTTTTCAATGACTTCCTTACAAAAGAGAGAACGTCTGAAAACTGTTTTATTTTGCGATTCAAGCGTGAATTTGGTCTGTCAGCTAAAGGGTGATTTTTTATCCCGGAATCAGAAAGACTAAAAAGAGCAGCACTTGTTTGATTAAAAAAAAGAGATTCTCGCTTTTCAGATTTGTGATTTATAAAAAGCAAGACATCTTTCTCTGGCCATTTTATAATCTACTATTGGTTTTGGATACGAAGGTGAATCGACTTCCGGAACCCATTTCAGAATGTATTTTCTTTCCGGATCAAAACGTTTGGCTTGTTCGTCCATGCTGAAAATACGAAAGTAAGGAGCGGCATCTACTCCTGTTCCTGCACTCCATTGCCAACCGCCGTTATTGCTGGCGAGCTCATAGTCATTTAATTGTTCTGCAAAATAGGTCTCGCCCCACTGCCAGTCGATAAGCAGATATTTGGTGAGAAACATAGCTGTAATCATTCGCACTCTGTTATGCATCCAACCTGTTGCATTTAACTCTCGCATTCCGGCATCTACAATTGGATAGCCGGTCTGACCGGCCATCCAGCGTTGAAAATGCTCTTCGTTATTTAGCCATTGCAATTGTCTGTACTGTGGTTTAAAAGCTTCTTTTACCACATTAGGAAAATGCCAGAGTATCATCATGTAAAATTCCCGCCAGATTAATTCGTTGATCCACTTTTCACTTACATTAATAGCACGACCGAAGAGTGAGCGAATGCTAACGGTTCCAAATCGTAAATGCAAACTCAGTTTAGACGTCCCGCTCAGTGATGGAATGTCACGTAGCTTGTGATAGTGTTTCAGCATTTCTATTTCAAGCTCAATCGGTGGAAATTCATCCATCGTTTTTTCAAAGCCGATTTGCTTCAATGTTAATATTGGTGACGAAGGTGATTTCAGGAAGCGATTAAAATGCTCATGAATTAGAAAAGGCTTGAAACTACTTTCTGTTACCATTGATTTCCACTTATTCAAATACGGAGTGAAAACCTTGTACGGACTATTGTCTTCTTTTACGACATCTGATTTCTCAAAGATGACCTGATCTTTGAAGGTGTGGAAGGCAATTGATTTTGAGTTAAGAAGTTGTTTTATTTCTTCATCACGTTTTAACGCATAAGGTTCATAGTCGTGATTTGTATAGACAGCATTAATCGGATTGGATTGAAGAAGATTTTTCCAAACTTCAATTGGTTTTCCATTGATGACTAATAAAGTACTTCCATGTTTTGCAAGCTGCGAGTTTAATTTTTCCAGTTGCTGATGAATAAAAGTAACACGTCTATCAGCAGGATGACTCAGCTTCTCCAAAATATCGGAATCGAAAATGAAAACACATTGGACATGCTTGCCATCATTCAGTGCATGATAAAGGCCCGCATTATCTTCTAATCTAAGATCGCGTCTGAACCAGAAAAAATTAGTGGTCATAATAGATGATAACAAAATTGCATGAGAAAGGTTTTTTTACTCAGCGTTTTATTAAATGCAAAATGCGAAGAGCTGATTATTTTAACAGTGTTCGCAAGGCACTTTCATGATCGGTGTGTTTGAAGACATAACCGGCCATTCGTATTTTTTCATTGGAGACACGTTGTCCTTTGAGGACTATGTCAGCTTTTTCTCCCAAAATTATTTTTAGCAGAAAAGCAGGAACTGCAAATGGCCATATTGGACGATTTAATATTCGCCCAATGCTTTTAATGAAAAAACGATTTTGAATCGGAGCCGGTCCGACTGCATTGTAAGCACCACGCATACTTGTGGTGTTCATTGCGAATTCAAAAATTGCACAGAGATCTTCAATATGAATCCATGGAATATATTGGAGTCCATCGCCAAGAGGAGCGCCAACAAAAAACTGAATAGGTTTTTTCATAGCAGGTAATGCGCCACCATCACGTGCAAGCACAACGCCAATGCGAAGGATAACCAGTCGGATTCCGAGGGAGTCAATTTGCTTGACAGCTTTTTCCCATTGCATGCATGTATTTCCCAGAAAGTCATCAATTGGATGCGCATCTTCATCTACCCATGTTTCGCCTGTATCACCATAATATCCGACAGCGGAGGCAGCGATTACAGTTTTTACATGATGTCGATTATTCTTTAAGGATTGATAAAGTAACTCTGCACTTTTAATCCGGCTGTCAAGAATTATCTTTTTGTATGACTTAGTCCACCGATGGTCAGCTATTCCCGCACCGGCCAGATGAATAATAGTTGTAGTATCCTGCAAAGCATCCAGGTCGATCGATTCAGTGTCAGGATCCCACTTATATGATTTGATTTTTTTCGGCCTATTTCCCCGAGATAGAATTGAAACCGTTTGTTCCGCTGCTTCAAAACGAGCGATTAAATGAGACCCCAATAATCCGGATCCACCTGAAATGAGAATGTTTTGCATGAATGAAAGTATTTCCTCAATTACAAGTTAGGGACGATTTTGTTTAGTTTTGGAGCCAAATAAAGAAACTTATCATCGAATGAATTTTATCATGCCCTATTTAGTTGCCGCAGCATTGGTCAGTCTGATTGTTGTACGAATTCTCGGAGCCAGAAAGACCGGAGCATCAGCTGTAAAGTTTGAAGTGATTTATTTGTTGATCTATGCTTTTTTCGGCGGAGTATTGTTTTCTTTTTTTCTAACGAATCCGGGGATGGGTATAGTTGCTTTACTAGTGTTGGCTACCTTTACAGGAGGATTTATCCTGAGACTTATTCCACTTTTTCGTTTAATCAGGAAAGTGGAGGATGAAACAAGAATAAAGAATTAGAAATGAATTAGTTTGTACAGTCGAAATCATCTGAAATTATTTTTAAAACAGAAACAAAATGAACCCGGACCCATACGACAATTTACGACTAGAATTAAATAAGATAGAAGTCTGGCCAATCGTCTACATGTTTAAATTTATTATACCGGCCGACAACCAAAAGCGAGCACTTGTGGTTTCAAAATTTTCTGACGATTCAGTAATTACCTGGAAAGAATCATCGAATGGCAAATATTCTAGTTTGACAGTAAAAGAAGTGATGCTTGATTCGGATGCTATTATTTCTAAATACAAAGAGTTGGATGGAATCGAAGGATTGATTTCTTTGTAACCATTTTTCAGGAAGGAGCAGGGTGGCTCCGCATTTATTTCCCTTAATAAAGCATGTTCGTTTTCAAGTCTTGGTGTTTTATCCTTGCGCACTATATTCTTTGTGGCATTTAAAGTAGTCTTCTCATTTGGAGTAGAACCACTGAATGCCGTGAGAAAAGAGCGCATTCAAAATGGATAAAAAATTTCAAGGCAAATACAGGAATGGAACATTTCGGTTGCAAAGCTGGAACTATGGATTTAAAGGGGAGTATTTTATAACGATTTGCACTCGTAACAGGAAGCATTATTTCGGAGAAGTGATTGACGGAGAAATGGTTTTAAATACCATTGGAAAAATTGCAGAGGAAGAATGGATTAAATCAACGGCAATCAGATCCGACATGAATTTAACTCTTGGTGAGTTTCAAGTTATGCCAAATCATTTTCATTGGATTATTAGGATTGGTGCAAATAAATTCAACACATTAAAATTACTGAAAAAGGATGAGTTACTTGATCAAATAAGTTACGCTTCATCAGACAGTTCCCGGACATCAAGAAAAAGTATCCTTTTACATAAAGCGCCTGGAAATTATTTTGGACCTCAACGAAAGAACCTGGCATCAATCATCAGAGGTTTTAAAGGTTGGGTTAAAAGGGAAGCGGGGAAAGCTGGTTTCGGGGATTTTAATTGGCAATCCTTATATCATGAACATATAATAAGGAACAGAAAAGCCTATTATGCTATAGAAAGGTATATTAGAAACAACCCGAAGAATTGGAATCGGGATAGGTTTGGTAAATAAACCACCCTGTTTCTATTTTTCCACCAGGTTGGTCCACATTGCAATGTGGACCAACCTGGTGGAAAAATAGAAACAGGGTGGTTTATTTACC
>JAYSPU010000382.1:0-13268 GCA_043721935.1 Bacteroidota bacterium
TCATAGCGACCATCCTTTGGTTGAAGATCTCCGGTAATGATTCGGATTAAATCTATAAGTGCCCAAACACCGCAGCCACCGGCAGTCAGCAATTGAACAACACCCTGCCAAGTATAACCTAAATAGAATCGGTGAATACCTAATCCACCTAAAAAGATTACAAGGATCAATGCAATCACCTGGCTTTTTCCGCCACCGGATGATTTCTTCATATCTTTTTGTTCAGTCACATCTTTTTTCACAGATGTTTCTGAACTGACAGAGGTATTTCTTTCTTCTGCAGATGCAGTCACAACCATTGCTTCTAATTGACGAGCAACTTTACGGATTGCTTTTCTTGCAATGATGTTTTTTGTACCGGCAGTAAGCGTATTGATTTGTTCTCTGATTTCATTTACACCGGGAGTAGTAGCAACAGTTGTTACAGTAGTTGGTGTAGCTGCAGTTACAGTCGGAGTTTTTGCTCTTTCAACACGAGCCTGATTTGATTTAGAAGATCCGCCCATGTCAACATAAAATCCTTTGTTGTAACGACGTTTAGTAATGTCGAAAGATGAGTTGCAAGAGCTAAAGAGTTGTACAAAAAACAACCCGACAACTGCGAGTACGAGTGTAGATTTAATTTTCATAAATGTTTGTTTAAGTGATTTGGTTTAGCCAAAATAGGATTCTCAACTTAGCCTGACAAATATTTTTTAGTGTTTTTTAAATTTCAGGCTAACTTTGTTTTAAATAGCCAGAATGATGCAAGTAGAAGACTCACATCTTCATTATATGAAAGAAGCCTTTAGAGAAGCTCTTCTGGCATATGAAGCCGATGAAGTACCGGTTGGGGCCGTTATTATTTGTAAAAACAGGATTGTCGGTCGTGGTCATAATCTGACGGAACGGCTAAATGATGTGACGGCACATGCTGAAATGCAGGCTTTTACGGCTGCAGCTAACTTTATTGGCGGGAAGTATTTGAATGAGTGTACACTTTATGTGACAGTTGAGCCTTGTATCATGTGTGCCGGTGCTGCCTACTGGACACAGATCGGACAGGTTGTATACGGAGCACGTGATGAGAAAAAAGGATTTCTAACTATGTCCAAATCCATCCTTCATCCCAAAACAACATTAATCGGTGGTGTTTTAGAGAAAGAATGCAGTGATTTAATGAAGAAATTTTTTCTGGAAAAGCGTTAATTCGAAATGGATAATTGAGGTAATGCAAAATTTTATATTGAAGATGATTAATATAAATTCAATCATTCAGGTTCCCGAAGTCTTTTTATCTTTGGCACATGCAATCTGAACGTGCTTTCAAGTCGGTGTTGTTAATTGACGACAGTGAAATAGATGTGTTGGTGAACCGCCGGTTAATTGAATTGACAGGTTTTTCAGGATCGGTACATGTTGCACCAACGGCAGAAGATGGATTACATTATTTAAAAGCAGAGTGTCAATCGGCCGAACACTCACCCGATTGGATTTTTCTCGACATGAATTTACCGGTTATGAGCGGTTATGATTTTATAGAAGAGTTTAAACAATTGCCGGATTTCATTTTGCTAAAAACAAAAATCATTGTTCTTTCCGTTATGCAAAATCCGGAACATCTGAAAAAAGTATTTGAAAATACATTTGTTGCCGGTCAATTGGAAAAACCATTAACGCAACATGCACTCAAGTCACTGGCGTTACATAAGGTTGTGAAAAATGTGAGTGATAATTTTTAGACTGGCTCAGTTAGTTAGTTGTCAGTTGATCAGTTGTCAGTTGGTCAGTTGATACCTTCAATTCTTTACAAATTACTGCACAACTTTTAACTCACAAGTTCCTTGGCAGGATGACTTTGTAGAGAGGGGCGATTTTAATGACTCACAATTTTCTTTCTGAAAAAAAGTGAACATCGGTTGAGCAGAGACATGTTTCACTTTTTTGACTGGAAAAAAAGTCAAGATAGAAACGCCTTTTAGGATTTTCGCCTTTTCTTATCAGACATTAATCGCATCCATCACCGCCTTAGTGAGCGGTTTGTTTAAAAATTTATAGACGTATTTACTTTGATTTGCTTTGTTCAGGTCTTTGAAACTTTCAGAAGTGGAAAGCATAATAATTCTGCTTTTACTACGAATTGATTCGTCCAGTTTTTCAAACTCAGCCAGAAATCCGAAGCCATCCATGTGTGGCATCATGATGTCCAGAAAAATCAGATCAGGGAGATTTGCAGGAGGCATGGATTTCAATTCATCCAATGCACCTTGAGCAGATTGGTGAACAGTAACAGCACCCGCAAACTGTTCGTTCTCGATTAGTTTTTTATTGATGAAGTTGTCCAGCTCATTATCATCAATAAGCATGACGTTGGCATAATTTGCAGCGCTCATAAGAAGTGTGTTGATATCAAAAAGATTAAACCGCCTTCTGACCGAAAGGTTACAACAGGCGGGAGTTTTCAAGAATGAAAAAATGGATGAGTTAAAAAAAGCAGTCCTGTCAGACAGAAATGTCAGACGGGACTGCTTAATTAAATATGTCTAGGGATGAATTAATACACGAGTGTAACCGATCCGCTTTTCCCTTTTTTCGAAACACCAAAAGCAAAAAGCTGATAGACATATACACCGGCTTCAGCCGGACGACCTTGATAGATACCGTCCCATTGTTGATTTGGGTTAGCGGATTCCCAAATAACAGTACCCCAACGATCATATACATATAAGTGATAATCACGAATACCTTCACCTTTTACTCCGAAGGTATCGTTGAGTCCGTCGCCATTTGGCGTAAATGCATTTGGAATGTAAATGCTGACAGGTGGAATGACTTCTGCATAATTAGAAGTACTGGAGATTGATGTTTCTGCTCTTTTATAAGCAGTAACCCGATACACTTTATTGGGAAGAACATCCTGAGCCATTGCGACCCTTGCGACCAAAAAAGAAAGAACAGTAATTAAGCGGTAAATAATTTGTTTCATGTGCTTTTTGTTAATAACACTAAACTATTAAAATACAGACGTGGCGCTTGTTCAAGATTGTCTCAATCTTTCAGATGTAAGAAAATGGGCAAAAGACAACCTGATTTGATGAACTTTTCAGTTAACCGTTCTTTTGACAGGATAAATACAAGCAGTAAGAGAAATTCTCAGTATTTTTGCAGTCTAATTCAATTAATAAAATGGCATATCCGGAATACATCTGCGCACCAATGCGTCAGGAATTGACCTCAGAAGGCTTTGAGGAATTAAGAACAATAGAAGAAGTAGATCAAACCATTCCCAATGGAAAAGGAACTATGTTACTGGTTTTCAACTCAGTATGTGGTTGTGCGGCAGGAACTGCCCGTCCTGGCGTTAGACTGGCGCTAAAATCAGAGAAAAAACCTGAAAAACTGGTTACTGTATTTGCAGGTCAGGATTTAGAGGCTACTTCTCAAGCAAGAAAATACACATTACCATATCCTCCGTCTTCACCGTCAATTGCATTATATAAAGATGGGAAATTGGTTCATTTCATTGAAAGAAATCACATCGAAGGTCGCAGTGCTGAAATGATAGCTGAAAATTTAAAAATGGCATTCGAGGAGTTCTGTACGACTACAGCGGTGATCTAAAAAATCAATTGCCTAAAACTTTCGGTACTTTAAAATAGTCGGAGTCCTTTTTAGGAGCGTTACGCAAGGCATCGTCTTGTGTAATGTCGTGTTTGACTTCATCCACTCGCATTACATTCACCTCTCCGGTCATGTAAATCAGTGGTTCGACATCAGATAAATCAACTTCGTTAATTTTCTCAACGAATGAAATAATTTTGCCGAGGTCTTCACGGATCTCGGCTTTTTCTTTCTCATTAAATTCAAGTCGGGCCAGTATTGCCAGCTTTTCCACTACTTCGTCGTTAATGTTCATAATGTGCCGGGTATTTTTTTTGTAACGGTTCGTTTATAATACGATACACCTTTTCTTTCAATTCGTTAAGATCTTCTTCTCGCAATCCCAATGTTGGAATTGGTTCGTGAATTTTAACACCGGCAACTCCGGGATGACCAACACGCCTGTAATAATCGTCAGGCAAAAGTACCCAATTATTTAAAAACGTCACCGGAACAATGGGTACCTGTTTTTCAATTGCTAATCTGAACGGACCATTCTTAAAACGACCCATGACAGGACCATTATGATGTATAGTTCCTTCCGGAAATAAGGTAATACTGATTCCTTTATCTATATCAGCGGCAGCCCGAAGATAAGCCCGATGAGAATCTTTTCTGCTTTTTCGGTTGACAGGAATATTCATCCTGCTAAAAAAACGACTAAAAAGAGGCACTCTTAGCAATTCCGCTTTTCCCATCGTATGGAAATAAACAGGAAAGGCAATGTAAATCAACATGATATCCAGATACGACGTGTGATTCGGACAAAAGACATAGGCTTGATCGGTTTGTAAATCTGATTTTCTGTCAATTTTATAGAAAATGCCCACCGGCCATAAAATAAAATGAGCCCAAATCTTTTTTACCTTAAAAACCAATGGAAACCAGTCTTCCTTGAATAATAAAATAAAGAAAAACGGAAAAAAAACAAAGAATGTAAGGACGGCATTAATGAAAAAGATTGACCTCCAAATCCATTGTAGCGGAATTAAAAGTAATTTGAGGGTCTTCAATGGTTCATTCGGTTTAAGCCTGCGAATGTAGCAAAGAGCAGCTAAACTCTTGAACGTTTCACCTTGACCAATATACATTTTTTAATACCTTTGTCGCCCTTATTTTAAGGAAGGGATCGAGATGAGTGAATTAAAAGAATTTGTGATAAATTTTGGCAGTTTGCCTGCCGGAGAGCATGAATTTAATTTCGAAGTGACGGATGCGTTCTTTCTACAATTTGAAAACTCCATCATTCAAAAAGGAGATGTAGGTGTTCTGGTGGTTTTAGATAAACAAGAAGGCATGCTTCTTTTGGACTTTACCATGGAAGGCGGAGTAAGTGTACCCTGTGATCGTTGTCTGGAAGATGTAAATCTGGACATAGAAGGATACAACGAACTCATCGTTAAATTTGGTGAGGGAAGTGAGGAGGAAACCGATGACATCATCGTACTTCCGGCAAAGGAATATGAATTGAATGTGGCGCAATACATCTATGAATTTCTAACACTGATGATTCCTATGCGCAATGTTCACGATGAAACGGAAGATGGTCAGGTATGTGATCCTGAAGCGTTGAAGGCAATAGAAAAACTGTTGCTAAAAGAAAACGAAGAAGATAAAACTGACCCACGTTGGGATGGTTTAAAAAATATTAATCCGAATTGAGTATTAAAACACTAAATTCGCACTCAATAAATAATCAAAAGAAGAAAATAACAATTTAAAATATAGTACAATGCCAAATCCCAAACACCGCCATTCCAAGTCCAGAAGAGATAAAAGAAGAACTCATTGGAAGGCAGCCGTTCCTACAATTGCAACTGACCCAACGACAGGACAGCCACACCTTTTCCACCGTGCGCATTGGTACGAAGGAAAACTTTACTACAAAGGTAAAGTGGTGATGGAAAAAGAAGCAAGCGCATAATCCGGAATTACCGGTACTTCACAAAGCAGTTGACCAGTTTCACGAGTGGCTCAGCTGCTTTTTGCTATCATTATAATTTTGTCCCGGAATTTTTTCTAATCAAGTTGACATGAAAATTGGAATTGATAGTATGGGTGGTGATTTTGCTCCTGAACAAACAGTTCTGGGCGCCATTCAGGCAAGAAAAGAATTACCATCTTCTGCGACCCTCGTACTTTTAGGTGACAAGGAAGCGATTGAAGCAATCCTGTCGAGAGAAAAAGTCGCTGCCGATGGCTTTGATATCATTCATTGTCCGGAGGTAATCGGCATGGCCGAGCACCCGACAAAAGCCATTCAGTTAAAACCACATTCAAGTATCAGCATTGGCTTTCAACTTTTGAAAGAAGGAAAGCTGGACTCATTTGCATCTGCAGGAAATACAGGAGCAATGTTAGTAGGAGCGATGTTCAGTGTGAAAGCAGTGCCGGGAATTCTTCGGCCCGCTATTGCTTCTTTATTGCCAAAAGAAAATGGAGGCTGGGGATTAATTCTCGATGTTGGTGTGAATGCTGATTGCAAACCGGAAGTGTTACAACAATTTGCAACACTAGGAACCATTTATGCAGAGAGTATTTTAAATATCCAACATCCAAAAGTTGGTTTGTTGAGCATTGGTGAAGAAGCTGAAAAAGGAAATTTACTGGTAAAAGAAACACATCAGTTATTGAAAGATTCGCGCGACATCAATTTCATTGGCAATGTAGAAGGACGTGATTTATTTAATGAGAAAGCGGATGTAGTTGTTTGCGATGGTTTTACAGGAAATGTTATTTTAAAAGAAGCAGAATCATTTTATTCTATGATTTTAAAGCGAGGAATTAAAGATGCTTACTTTGATCGTTTTGACTATGAAGATTACGGCGGAACTCCGATTTTAGGAGTCAATTCTGCAGTAATTATTGCACATGGAATCAGCAAGGCGAAGGCAATAAAGAATATGATTTTATTATCAAATAGTGTAGTGGAAGCACAGTTATCAGAAAAGATTGCACGCGCATTCAGTACGGAACGTTCAACAGCCTGAATTGGGTATGTCTGCTTTTTTTCAGTCGTTATAATTCTCTTTAATTCATCCGTCATTATGGTTGATTTTTCTACATTTGTCAACTTAATCAATTAAAGAATGTCAAAAATAATTGCTGCTATCACTGCTGTAGGTGGCTATGTTCCCGATTATGTTTTATCGAATAGTGAACTGGAAAAAATGGTGGACACTACTGATGAATGGATTCTCAGTCGTACCGGCATTCGTGAACGCAGAATATTAAAAGGCGAAGGATTAGGCTCTTCCGATTTGGGAGCTCCGGCTGTATTAGACCTGTGCAAAAAGCGTGGTATTGATCCTTCGGAAATAGAAATGTTAATTTGTGCTACTGCTACACCTGATTTTTTATTCCCTGCAACAGCCAATATTATCTGTGATAAAATAGGAGCAAAGAATGCATTTGGTTATGACATCTCTGCAGCTTGTTCAGGATTTTTATTTGCATTGGTAACCGGATCAAAATTTATTGAATCAGGTCAATATAAAAAAGTAGTAGTAGTTGGTGCTGATAAAATGTCGAGCATCGTTGACTATACTGATCGCACAACGTGTGTATTGTTTGGTGATGGAAGCGGTGCAGTTTTGCTTGAACCAAACACAGAGGGATTTGGAATCAAAGACAGTATTCTAAGGAGCGATGGTTCAGGACGTGTTTATCTTCATCAAAAAGCCGGAGGTTCAGTAAAGCCATCATCTTATAAAACAGTTGATGCGAAAGAACACTTTGTTTTTCAGGATGGCCAACCGGTATTTAAATTTGCTGTAACGAAAATGGCAGATGTTTCCGCTGAGATAATGGAGAAAAATAATTTAAAATCAGAAGACGTTTCATGGCTTGTTCCGCATCAGGCCAATAAAAGAATTATCGATGCCACTGCGAATAGAATGGGAGTGAGTATGGATAAGGTCATGATGAATATCGTTCGATACGGAAACACTACCAATGCATCCATTCCTCTTTGCTTGTGGGACTGGGAGAAGCAACTCAATAAAGGAGACAACCTGATCCTTGCAGCTTTTGGCGGCGGATTTACCTGGGGAAGTATCTGGCTGAAATGGGCATATGATTCGAAGTAAAAAGTAATCCATTAAAAGCAAAGGTCAGAAGGTAAAAATCAAAAAAGGGAGTTACTCATAGAACATATTTTGTGTCCAGATAAAAAGGGAGAACGACTCTCCTGAGCGGATGTTCAAACACAAATTCAGAAAGAATCTTGTGAGTCGTTAAAATTTCCCCTCTCAAAATAGTCCTTACGCCAGGGAACTTGTGAGTCAAGAGTCATACAGCATGTTTTTTTTAAAAGCTTAAAGTTGACAACTTCAAACGGTCAACTGCCCAACTGACAATTGCCAAGAATCTTGTGAGTTAAAAAGTCATTCAGCAGGCCTTTCTGTAAAAAGTTAAAAGCTGCCAACTGCTTAACTGCCCAACTGACAATAATTTTTTATACTTTTGTGCTAAGTGTTCAACAGTTTCAATTTCTTAAAAAGCTTTTTACTTTTTAGTAATGAACAGTTCGATTAAATATTGACTTTTTGCAAGTAATGTCTTGTAAATCAGCTATGGTGGCTTGTTTTACCACGAATTAAAAGGCATTCGCCAAACTTAACATGGGTTTGGTTCAACGCAGGTTATCTTATAGTAAATTAGTTCTAAGCATTTCACACACACATGAAACGTTATTTTTTTCTATCACTCCTTACTTGTTTTATCATTTGTTCCGGTGCTAGTGCAGCTAACCTTTATTCACGAACAAATGGAAGTTGGTCATCATCCACAACCTGGTCTTATACGGTCGGTGGTGCATCTTGTGGGTGTACACCCATAGCATCGGACAATGTTACTATTGATCATTACGTAACAATGGATAAACACCTGACGAATGTTAGTAGTTCATTAAATGGAATTACAGGAGTATTGACAATTAATTCCGGCGGAACATTAGATGGACTGGGGATTTATGATGTTGATATTCGTTCAACAGGAACTTTAAATTTATGCGGGACATTGATTGCACGCGACATGACATTTTCAAATGGCAGCGTGATTAATGTTTGTCCGAGCGGTACGTTAACAATTACACGAGATTTTTTTAATAAAAACAATAGCAATACTGTAACGATAAATGGAACAATGACAGTTGGTGGAAATTTCACCAACGGTAATGGCGGAGTAATTTCAGGCACGGGATTTATTGTTGCAACTAACGGCGTAGTGGTGAATAACGGAAGTATCTTTGGCTGTACTGCTAATGCACCTTGTACATCTTATCCATGTAACGTTGCAGGGCCATGTCCTTCTCCTTTGCCAATAGAGTTACTAAGCTTCACGGCACAGTATAAAGCTCCATTTGTAAACTTAGATTGGTCGACTCAAACGGAAATCAAAAATGATTTTTTCACTCTTGAGCGATCAGCCAATGGATGGAATTATTTATCGATTGGAACAGTGCGTGGAGCAGGAAATAGTACGATGACATTATTTTATCATTCTGTTGACGAGCGACCATTGTCCGGAATATCATTTTATCGATTGAAGCAAACAGATTTTGATGGACAGTTTTCTTATTCATTACCTGTAGCTGTTAGAATTACTGATAAAAAAAGTTTTTCAGTTTATCCGACAATAGTGGATCTGGAACATCACCGATTATTTGTTCGTTCTCCTGAAAATAATTTTTCGGTTAGTGTTCATACCGATACAGGCAAAGAAGTATTACTTCAACAATTTAATTCTGATGACGAAGGTCAGGTGACGATTGACTTACCAATTCTCGCCAAAGGTGTTTATTTTGTTACATGTCGATCTTTATTCCAGATCGAGTCTTTTAAAATAATGGTTTCGGAATAATAAAAATTCTGTCGGTTTTCTCTTTTGATTTTTATCAGATAAAACGCATTCGATTCTTATCTTTCATAGAGAATATAGATCCACCCTGAAATATTCGTGTTGTATAATTTTAAGACCAAACTCTTCTATTTAGTCAAAATTGACCAGAATAGGCTTATCTTTATTATTTGGTTTTTTTTTAAATTTACCTTACGTTTGATTTTTGAAAAACGTTTTGGCAAAGCTTAATTTGCTGAAAACTAATCCCCAACGAATGAAGAGGAAATCAACGATAAAACCAAAAATTGACATTGAAAATCAACCAATGAATTTAAAAGACATTGAAAGCCTTATCAAATTCGTTCAAAACAGTGGAGTAGCGGAGGTTAGTCTGGAACAAAAAGACTTGAAAATCACCATTAAAACTACTCATGGACAATCGGCAGTAACTGTTATGGCTGCACCGCAGCAACAAATGTCCTATCAGGCTGCTCCTGCTCCCGCAGTTGCTTCTGCACCGATTGCAGAAAAAGCAAAGCTGGCAGACGATTCCAAGCTTATTACGATAAAGTCTCCAATGATTGGAACTTTCTATCGATCGGCCTCTCCCGAAAAACCAATTTTCGTTAATGTAGGAGACGAAATTAAAGCAGGAAATGTGCTGTGTATCATTGAGGCAATGAAATTGTTCAATGAAATAGAATCAGAAGTGAGCGGGAAAATTGTGAAGATATTGGTTGACAATTCAACTCCGGTTGAATACGATCAACCGTTATTCCTGGTAGATCCAAGCTAAGAAATTATTAATTGTTCTTGTGGATGACTACCCACATGTTTCATTCCCCGACCTTAAGTTTTATTGCAACATCACATGTTTAAAAAAATATTGATAGCCAACCGTGGCGAAATTGCATTACGTATCATTCGTACATGTAAGGAGATGGGTATTCATACTGTCGCCGTTTACAGTACAGCTGACAAAGACAGTCTTCACGTTCGCTTTGCAGACGAGGCCGTTTGTATCGGTCCACCGCCAAGCAGAGATTCATATCTGAATATTTCCCGCATCATTGCTGCTGCTGAAATTACAAATGCAGATGCAATTCATCCCGGTTACGGATTCCTCTCTGAAAATTCTAAATTCAGCGCTATTTGCGGAGAGCATGGAGTAAAATTCATTGGTGCTACACCTGATCAAATTGATCAAATGGGTGATAAGTCCAATGCAAAGGCTACGATGAAAAAAGCCGGTGTTCCAACGATTCCGGGTAGCGAAGGACTTTTGTCTGATTTAAAATCAGGATTGAAAGAGGCTAAACAAATAGGTTATCCTGTCATTCTAAAAGCAACTGCAGGTGGTGGTGGAAAAGGAATGCGCATCGTTTGGAAACCGGAAGAGTTTGAAAATGCATGGGATTCGGCTCGCCAGGAAGCGGCAGCAGCCTTTGGAAACGACGGCATGTATCTTGAAAAATACATTGAAGAACCTCGTCATATTGAAATTCAAATTGCAGGTGATCAGTTTGGCAAGGCATGTCATTTAAGTGAGAGAGATTGTTCAGTACAACGCCGTCATCAAAAACTGATGGAAGAAACACCGTCACCGTTCATGACTGCAGAATTGCGAGACCAAATGGGAGAAGCAGCGATCAAAGCAGCACTTGCAGTAAAGTATGAAGGTGTTGGAACCGTTGAGTTCCTGGTTGACAAGCATCGCAATTTTTATTTCATGGAAATGAATACGCGAATCCAGGTTGAGCACCCAATAACAGAAGAGGTAATTAATTACGATCTTATTAAAGAACAAATAAAAATTGCTGCAGGAATTCCAATTTCCGGAAAAAATTATTTTCCGAATATGCATGCAATCGAATGCCGTATTAATGCGGAAGATCCGTATAATAATTTCCGCCCTTCGCCGGGAAAGATCACAGTCCTTCACGTTCCTGGTGGACATGGTGTGAGAGTAGATTCACACATCTATGCAGGCTATGTAATTCCTTCCAACTACGATTCAATGATTGCCAAGTTGATTACTGTTGCGCAAACACGTGAAGAAGCAATCAATACGATGGAGCGGGCATTGAGTGAGTTTGTTATAGAAGGCGTAAAGACAACAATTCCTTTTCACCAGCAGTTGATGAGAAGTGAAGATTTTCGAAAAGGAAATTATACAACGAAGTTTATGGAGTCTTTCGTAATGGAATAAATTACGATCAATTAAAATAGTAAGGGCCGCGGATTAATTTTCGCGGCTTTTATTTTGATTTATAATCCTGATACAACATTTGCAAAAAAGAATTCGCATGAAACATCATGGAATCTCTCTTTGCCGATGAAAGCGAATCGGATTCTCCGATGTATCGCTTTTCGTCAAATGAATAAGAGAACCAGGCGTTTTTTTCGACCCAACCAACAACTGCTTCAATTTGAAAGTAACCAAAGGATACAGCGTTGCTGTCCAGTAAATTTTTACTCCATGTAAAAGAATCTGAAGAAAGATTTAATTGTGGAAGTAAAGTCGCAGGAAGATCCTGATGCCCGCCAATGGTTGAATTAGATTTGCCTTTGAATTCCGCTTTTAATACATCACCCAAAAACAGCAAAGGGATTTTTTTACTAAACGGATAAGAGTCTGATCTGTTCTTTGGCAGATGATGACCATGATCTGCCACAACAATAAATAAAGTGTTGGAATACCATGCATGCATTTTTGCTTTTACAAAAAAATCTGTCAGACAAGCATCTGTATATGCAGCAGAATTTCTGAATCGATCCGGCATGTCATTTCCGGGAAATCGAACAGGCCCCGGAACGTCAAAAGGTTCATGATTACTCAGTGTCATGACTGTAGAAAAGAAAGGCTGCTGAAGCTTGTCAGCTAATTTCAATTGTTCAGTCAATACATACTCATCTGCAACACCCCATTGACCACGCGGATATTCCGGATTCAGACTCCTCTCATCGATGATTGTTTGGAATTTTTGATCCATGCAATATACATTCAGATTCGAAAAATTACTGGCGCCACCATAAAGAAAAGATGTTTTATATCCGCTAGCACTAAATAGCTTTGGCAAAGAAGGCAATTGAATTTCTTTTTCGCTTGATCGCATTATTGAATGATACGGTGTTGCCGGCCAGCCGCTGAGTATAGATACTATTCCCTGATCGGTTCTTGATCCACTAGAATAGACAGAGGAAAATAAAAAACCATTTTTGATGAGCTGATTAATGCCGGGAGAAACATTTTCACCACCCATTTCTGAAATTAAATCAGCTGTATGACTTTCTAAAATAAGAATAATAATATTGGGTCGGGTCGTTGTAAAAAGCTGTGGTGTTGGTTTCGTACTTTTAGCAAATAATTGATTTACGGTCTTCTTTGCAATTTCATCATCAGTAAACTGAAAAGGATTCTTGCTTGTCAATCCGGCAGTGCGAATGTCGTTGACCAGGTGCCAAACCGGATTAACTGCGGCATGATTGAGAAATCGATTAGGAGAATAAACGATCAGACTTTCATTGATAGGAAGTTTTTGTAATCCACCGCGGATCATAATTACGACCGGGCTTATTGCGAGCAAGACCAACCAGAGGCTCTTTGTTCTGCTATTAGCTGAAAATGGAAATGAGCGAATTGTTCTGGTGAAAATAAAAGGAAGGCCAATGACTGCTACAAGGAGTATAAGTATCAGAACAATGCTTTGAATGATATTCAGCGAGGATAAAATCTCCGAAGCATCTTTCAGATACGTTAATGCTCTGTAATTGATCAGACTTTTCCA